>JBLHNX010000093.1:0-8692 GCA_047622125.1 Paracoccaceae bacterium
TGGGCGGGGGCGCTGCCGAGGGCGCGCTTGGCCCCGCGATGTTGGGTGTCACGATGGCGATTGGCCGGTTTTCAGGGCAGGTCGTGTCGGAAAAATTGCGCGAGGTATCAGTGATCCTCTGGGCGTCTCTCATTTCCGCAAGCGGTGCGATTGTCGCCGCCTTTGCGCCAACACCGATGGTCGCTTATGTGGGCTTTGGTATCTTGGGCTTGGGCGTGTCGGTCATTGGCCCGATGGGGCTGGCGCTTGTCGGAAAGCTGGTTGCCCCGCATCACCGGACCGAGGCGATCAGCAAGGCTGCCGTCATGGGCTTTTCCGGCTTTTTCCTTGCACCCGTGTTGATGGGTTACGCAAGTCAGGCGTTTGGACTGCGCGTCGCATTCGCCTGTGTCGCACTGCTGTTGGTGACAGCTGTGCCTCTCAGCCTGTTGGCTGCGCGGCTGCGCGCAACGATCAAGGCTGGCTAGACCCAATCACCTTCGAACCCTTTAGGAACCAACAGGATATTGCGATCAACGTCGTGAATATCGCGCTTGCCACACAGCGCCATTGTCGTGTCGAGCTCTTTGTGGATCACATCAAGCGCGGTGGTCACGCCCTTTTCGCCCATTGCCCCAAGGCCATAGACAAAGGCGCGGCCGATATATGTGCCCTTGGCCCCCATCGCCATCGCCTTAAGCACGTCCTGACCGGACCGGATGCCGCTATCAAGGTGCACTTCGACCTTGTCGCCGACAGCGTCGAGGATCGCAGGCAACATGCGGATCGACGACAGCGCTCCGTCTAACTGCCGCCCGCCATGGTTGGACACGATGATCGCATCCGCGCCCAGTTTGGCGGCCATTTTGGCGTCTTCAACGTCCATGATCCCCTTAAGGATCACCTTGCCGCCCCACATCTTCATCAGTTCCGCCACGCGCTTCCAATCCAGCGCATGATCAAAGGCTTCGGCTGTCCAGGATGACAGGGATGAGGGATCAGAGACGCCCTTGGCATGTCCGATTACATTGCCGAACGTGCGGCGTTTGGTTTGCAACATCTGAAGGCCCCACGACCATTTCGTCGCAAGGTTAGCGATGCTGGAAAGGGTCAGTTTTGGCGGGGCGGAAAGACCGTTCTTGAGGTCTTTGTGCCGCTGGCCCTGCACTTGCAGATCAAGCGTGATAACGATGGCTGAACAGCCCGCTTCGCGTGCGCGATCAAACAGGCGGCGCATGAAATCATCGTCCTTGAGGGTGTAAACCTGGAACCAGAACGGTTTGGTGGTATTTTCCGCCACGTCCTCGATCGAGCAGATCGATAGGGTGGAAAGCGTGAACGGCACGCCGAATTTTTCCGCGGCACGTGCCGCTTTTATTTCACCGTCGGCACATTGCATGCCCGTCAGGCCGACGGGGGCAAGGGCCACAGGCATGGACACATCCTGCCCGATCATCTGTGTTTTGGTGGTGCGATTGGTCATATCGACGGCCACGCGTTGGCGCAGGCGGATCTGGTCGAAATCGGATGTGTTCTCGCGAAAGGTTTGTTCAGTCCAACTGCCGGTTTCGGCGTAGTCATAAAACATCTTTGGCGCGCGGCGTTTGTAGATCCGTTTCAGATCTTCGATTGTGGTGATGACGGGCATGGCAGGGCCTTTCGCGCGGTATTGGTTAGGTTGTGTTACCAATTCGGCGCGGTTACGGCAAGAACCATCAACGTCGCAGCCCGTCGCTACGCGCGGAGCCTCCGGCGGAAGTTATTGTGGAAGAAAAAGCGGATCAGGCGCGGTGGGCGCCGTCGGCAAGTGATTTGACGAAGGCCAGAACATCGGCAGGGCTATCGCCATTGGCGATCCGTTCTACGATGGCTGATCCGACGACTGTGCCATCAGCGACGGCGGCGATTTCTTGCGCGGTGTCAGGCGTGCGCACGCCAAAGCCGACAATGACCGGCAGGTCGGTTTTGGATTTGATACGTGCCACTTCGGGGGCCACGTCGGCGGCTTGCGCGGCGGCAGCTCCGGTGATTCCGGTGATCGAGACGTAATAGACAAAGCCCGACGTGTTTTGCAGCACCTTGGGCAGGCGTTTATCATCGGTTGTGGGTGTCGCGAGGCGGATGAAGTTGATGCCAGCGGCCTGCGCGGGAATGCATAGCTCGCTGTCTTCTTCGGGGGGAAGGTCAACGATGATCAGCCCGTCGATCCCTGCTGCAACCGCGTCTTTGAGGAAACGGTCCACGCCGCGCGAATAAATCGGATTGTAGTAGCCCATGAGGACGATCGGGGTTACATCATCCGTCTTGCGGAATTCACGCGCGATTTGCAGGGTCTTTTCGAGGGTCTGCCCCGCCTCAAGCGCACGCTGTCCTGCGAGCTGGATGGTCGGGCCGTCGGCCATAGGATCAGTGAACGGAATGCCCAGTTCGATGATATCAACGCCCGCAGCCGGAAGCCCGCGCACAATTTCAAGCGACGTGTCATAATCGGGGTCGCCCGCCATGACGTAGGCGACGAACGCCTTTTTGCCTGCTGCGTGAAGTTCGGCGAATTTGGCGTCGATGCGTGTCATGTCAGTCCCCGTTTGCAAACCTGTGGCGGTTTGCGCCATGGGGGCGGGAAAATCAAGGGGTGCCTTGCGGTGTTGCGTGGCGCGCCGTAGAAGCGCGCAAACAATCAAGCCGGAGTCTGTGCCATGGGTTTTAAGATGGGTATCGTGGGTATGCCAAACGTTGGCAAATCGACCTTGTTTAATGCGCTGACCCGTACGGCAGCTGCACAGGCAGCGAACTTTCCGTTTTGCACGATCGAACCCAATGTGGGCGATGTGGCCGTGCCGGACAAGCGTCTGGATCAGCTGGCGGCGATTGCCGGGTCCAAACAGATCATTCCGACTCGCATGACGTTTGTGGATATCGCGGGCCTTGTGAAGGGTGCCAGCAAGGGCGAGGGGCTGGGCAACCAGTTTCTTGCCAACATCCGCGAGGTCGACGCGATTGCCCATGTGCTGCGCTGTTTTGAAGACGGCGATGTGACCCACGTAGAAGGTCGCGTGAACCCTGTCGAGGACGCGGCAACGATTGAAACCGAGCTGATGTTGTCGGATCTGGAAAGCATCGAAAAGCGATTGGTCAATATCACCCGCAAGGTCCGTGGCGGAGACAAGGAAGCGGTGCAGCAAGAGCGCCTCTTGCGGGCTGCGCAAGCAGTGTTGGAAGACGGCAAGCCTGCGCGCGTTGTGGACGTGGACGAAGATGACGCAAAGCAGTGGAAAATGCTGCAATTACTGACGACTAAGCCGGTCTTGTATGTCTGTAACGTGGGCGAGGATGAAAGTGTTTCGGGCAATGCGCATTCTGCCGCCGTTGCTGAAATGGCTGCAGCCGAGGGCAACGCCCATGTGATTATCAGCGCGCAAATCGAAGAAGAAATCAGCCAGCTTGATGCGGACGAGGCTGAAATGTTTCTGACTGAAATGGGTCTGGCCGAGGCAGGTTTGGATCGTCTGATCGAAGCGGGCTACAGCCTGTTGCATCTAGAGACATACTTTACTGTTGGCCCCAAAGAGGCCCGTGCATGGACGATCCGACACGGCACTTCTGCGCCCAAGGCGGCGGGTGTCATCCACGGTGATTTTGAAAAAGGGTTCATCCGCGCCGAGACGATTGCATTTGAAGATTTCGTCGGTTTGGGCGGCGAAAGTGCTGCCAAAGAAGCCGGCAAAATGCGCGCCGAAGGTAAGACCTATGTGGTAAAGGACGGCGACGTCCTGCACTTTTTGTTTAATACCTGAGAAAGACATGCCGTTTTTGCGCAGTCGGTCAGGATGGATGCCTCCGGCGGGAGTGTATTTAAACAGAAGAACTGTTGGCGGCAGGTCAGGCACGCGAAGTTCTGTGGCAGTGCATCTTTCGACTTGCCCCTCGTTTGTCGCGTCGCTAAACGGGGCGGCAGAGACGTGGCCGAGTGGTCGAAGGCGCTCCCCTGCTAAGGGAGTAACGGGGAAACTCGTTCGAGGGTTCGAATCCCTTCGTCTCTGCCACTACCCTATAATCCTATATTTATAGATACTTACGGGCAGGCTGCCACCTACGTTAACCACACTAATAAGTTCGAAGGGTGCTCTCTTCAGTGACCCTTTAGCAGCGCGCGCCCCTTCGACCACTCGGCCACGTCCCAATGAGTCGAGTCAAAGCGTCGCGCCGTTGCTTGAGATGATGGACTGGAATGAGACAGTCACGGACCAAACCCCTCTACCAAGTGGCGATTGACTGGATGGATGAGTTGCAGTCATTGGGCGCGAGGCCGGATGACGCACTATTCCCGGTCTTGTCGGATCTTAAGGATATGGCGCGGTCCAAAGAAAAAGGCCGGCAGCCTTTTGAAGCAATGACGACGCTCACGCGGTCTCGGCTGCGTTTAAGAAAGCATCGGAAAACGCCTCGACCAGCTATACGCCGCATTAAGCGCTTCATTGCCTTACCGCACTCAGAGACCAACTTTCCCGAACGAGTGAAACAACAAAGGCTTGTTCACTCAATCCCGGGTATACGTCGGTAAAGATTATCCGAACCCACTATGCCAAGCTCACTGACTCCCGCCGATTTGAGGTGTTCGAAGAGTTTGATGCTACTAATTCGTGGACCGACGACGAGAAAGACCTCATGTTAGATAACACGAGCACAAGCTCCAACTCGGCAAGCTAGAGTTCAATCGAGCCAGGAAGCTGGTACCGAGGCGGAGTTGGGGGGGGGAGACTTGATGAGAGGTCGTGGCGGTTTTATCGATGCGAACGAAACGAGCGCGGGAAAGGGCTTCTGCTGCAGGCCGCACAAAGGTCTGCTTTCGGCGGCGGCGCCGACCACTCCGGCCTTCGCGTATGCAGCAATACTATTGAAAATAGATCGGTTGTTACCCATCACTGGGTCGAGAAATCGTTGTTTATCTGGGATATCCGGGCTTAGATGCATATGGGGCTAAATCCCTAATTGACCTAGTTTTAACCCTCTGCAAATGTGCCACGGACGTGAACAAGAAAGATAGTCGGGCGATGAATCGACTGCATTACTACTGTCTCGCCCATGCCCCTCCCCGCTTTAGGCTGGACCCGCGCATCACGGTTATCGGTTTGGGCTCTAAGGGCGTTGCGCTTGCCCCTGAATCGAGCATATTTCTACATGCCTATGACTTGGTTCCAGACCTGGCGGGAAGTCATCGCTGGCTTGGCGGCAGCCTTGGAAGTTTTGCGGTACGGCGCCACCTTGCACAGATCCGGGCAGCCGCCTCTGATCGGGTTTGCATTTCGCACTATCGTCGTTTTGTCCTGCCCCAAAAATTTGGTAGGGACGACGAGAATTCGCCGGGCGTCGTTTCATTGCCAATAGACGTCACTAGTGATTTTGGCCTCAGGGCGAGTTCCTGGGGCGACTTGCACGGTTTGGTGCGGAAAAATTGATCGGTTTTGATCCGGCCTTTGATCAGTCACTTGGTCACACTAGCGCGTTAGGCCCCGCTGTGACGGTGCATGCTGCGACTTTTGAAGTCGACCAAATTGAGTGCGACGTCAGTTTAATCCTGTGCCTAATGACGCTGGAACATATCCCAGATCCAATTGCGTTCCTAAAACGGATCATGGCGCTTTCGGCCCGCAATGACGCAGCACCGGTTGTTGTGCAGGTTCCGAACGCGTCCCATGTCCTTAAACAGGGAGCTTTTTGGGATGTGCATTATGAGCACTGCAATTATTTTACAGAACAAACCTTACGGCAGTGTCTGATCAAGTCGGGCGCGGGTGAGGTTCATGTCAAAACTGGCTTTGCGGATCAGTATCTTGTTGCCACCACACGTTCGGGTCAGGCCACAAACCCCGCTAACATGGGCCTGAACATCGGCGATCCATTTGAACAATTCTGTCTAGAGTCTCACTGCAACGCCACCCTTTGGCGGGATCTCCTGTCTGCCTGGCATGCGGAAGGGCGGCGTGTGGCACTATGGCCAGCCGCGAGCAAAGCCGTTGGATTTCTGGCAACGACGGACATCCGAAGAAAAGTTACCTGTGGCGTTGACATCAATCCCAAAAAATGGGGCACCTATTTGCCCGGTTCTGGTCTGGAAGTCGTGGCCCCGGATCAGATTGCACGTTTGGGGATCACCGATGTCGTGCTGCTGAACCAAAATTACATGGACGAAGTTAGCGAGATGGTCGCAAATGCAGAATCGAACGCCGTCGTGCATTCCATTGACCGCCCGCCCGTTGGATAAAGCCAGCACGCCAGCTTGTGTGCTGACCTAGAGCGCTAGAATTCCGCGAAAAACAGCAATTTTGGGTTTGATAATTGCACAAGACCTGCATCTTTTGTGTCATACTAAAGTGAAACCCGAGAAAGTTAACGGCCTGTTTGCCGAGGCTGCAAAGCAGATGCTACGCATGAGTCGAGCGAGATGTATTGGAGAGTGAGAGTTGCCACCCGCTTGGAAACTGAAGCGTGAACTGCTCCGTTTGAAAGAGCAGGTGACAAACATTCCGCGCGTTGTTGCCGAGCGTGCTCTTAGGACTGCATATGATCAAGGGCGTTGGACCAAAATCAACGTAACAGGAAAGGCTAATCCCACGGGATCCAAGTATTGTGTCTTGTTGGTTCTACAGCAGGGCGACTTTCCGAAATCATTGCTACGCACATGCGATTTCATGACCAAGAAAGGCTATAACGTGATCGTCGTCGCAAACGGCGGTCTAGAAGATGGCGCGCGCGACAAAGTGGCGGCAAACGTGTGGCGGCTGCTGGAACGACCAAATTTTGGATATGACTTTGGCGGTTTTCGCGATGCCATTCATTTCGTACAGCGGCTGGGGATTGTACCCAAAAACCTGATTTTGATGAACGACAGCATATGGTTTCCAATGTGGACTGGTAGCGATGTGATCGAACGCTTGGAGGCGTCAAGCGACGACCTGACAGGTTTGCTGTTACATGTGCCGACGCGCAATGAATACGACAAACAGGGTTACAAGCTGCGGACTACGCGCGCGCGCGCAGAACACATTGAATCCTACGTCACAATGGTCCCCGGAAGGACGTTTTCCAGCGATGCATTTCAACACTTCTGGCATACGTACGAGCAAACGAATTCCAAGCTCCTCACGATCAAGCGAGGGGAGGTGGGGTTGTCGAAGGCAATGATTCAAGCTGGATTAACAATAGGGGCGTTGACGCGACGGCGCTCATTCTTGCATGAAATCAGCACCTGCACTGAACAGTTCATCGCGGACACGTTGCGCTACGCGGCATACTCGGACAAAGGCTCTGAAGATGAATGCAGCGCGCTGTTGGCAGCACCTCGGGACGAAACTTGGCGTGATCGTGCCCTCGCGCATATTGGCCGTGTGGTGCAGACACGTCGGTTCAATGCATCATTTGGTTGGGCAACCGAGCAATTTTTCCAGACAACTTTCATAAAGAAGAATACGGATCGATTGTTTCAGATCGGCCGCATCCGATTTCTGGAGGCAATCGAAAACGGGGATATTCCATGCGACAATACCGAGGCACTGGAAGAGCTGCGGGCGACGGTTGCCGCAGATCGTGTTGCGATTAAGCAAAATACATAGAAGCGCCAAGATCAGTCTAGCGGTGAGCATGGGTGGCTTCCGTAAAGACTGTTGCGGAATCCGTCGGCTTGTTGCCAAAGTTGATCTGCGTCAATTGACTGGTCGATATGGGATTCAACGGCCAAATGCAGAACCGCATCGGGCGCGTGCGCTTCAAAAATTATGTTGAGCGATTTTCGATCCCGAGTATCTGCATGTTCAAAGGCATAATTGGGCGTGTCCGCGACCGACGCAATGTTACCCAGTCATCCAGCATATGTGAGCGCATCAACGTTCACCACATTATGGCCGCGCCACATTCGGGTGCATAACGATCCGAGCATTTATATTGGATCACTGTATCCGCTTCGCGCGTGTCAAATCCGTGCAGAGAACCTCTTGGTTTGAACAGTTGCTTGCCGTTTTTCGCTGTGAGTTCGATACCTGCCCATTGCCCATAAGTAGACGATCCACGTCGGGTACGACGGCAACATCATAGATTGATCCTTGCGTGCAACGGACTAGTTTGTCCTGCGCAAGTGGTGGGGACTGGTAATGCATCCCGCGCAGTGTCCCCTTGGCCGTGGACCGCGACTGGTTATCTTGCACATAATCAACCGCGACGCCCAGCGCCGCCTGCTCCAAGTCTCCTCGAAATAACCACGTGCATCACCCAACCGCTTGGGCTGTACGACCAACAGATCGGGCAAGGAAAGCGGATGGACGCAAACTGGCATGGAACAAACTGCCTTTGGTTGGCTCGCGCACCACCTGTCGCCGCGAAAGATTGCGCCATAACTACCTTCTACAGGCGCAACTATCCAAGGTTGTTGCGCGTTCGATCGAGGCGCAATCAAGGAGAAGACGAGATTTCTTGAATAAAAGCGAAAAACAGTGGGCAAGAATGCTGTCTATGCCGATAGCCGTTCCTGACCTGCGACAACGCCACGGGGTCGCGTCGAACAAAGTCCAACGAATGGGATTTCGTGAAGTATGGTTTGTTCAGGTTGCGAAACGTTCAAAACGACGAAAATTGCTTCTGTGGCCGGATGCCTTACCATGCAGGGACAACAGGTTTACGTGACCCATATTTCACGATACTCACAATGAAAAAGTGATCTATC
>JBLHNX010000094.1:0-8683 GCA_047622125.1 Paracoccaceae bacterium
CGACTTCAGCGTTGTCGTATTTGGCATCGTTGTAACCCGAGCCGGACTGAAGCAGGTCAAGGAAGGTCGAGGCTTCGTTGTAGTCACCACACCATGCGCCACGTGCGAGTTCAAAGTCGCCGTTGCCGCGTGCTTCAAGGAATGTCTGCCATTCCTGATTGGCCAGTGTCGCTTCGACGCCCAATGTCTGCTTCCACATCTGGCTCATTGCGACCGCGATAGACCGGTGCGCATCAGACGTGTTGTAAAGCATCTCAAAGGCCAGTGGGTTATCAGCGCCGTAACCAGCCTCGGCGAGCAGTTCGACAGCACGAGCATTACGCTCGTCCTGCGTCATCGCAGCCATTTCAACGCTTGGTACCGTAAAGTCGGCCGTAGCCGCTGGCGTAAAGGTGTAGGCAGCACTTTGGCCACCGGCCAGAACGTTATCGACGATCACGTCACGGTCGACGGCAAGCGCAAGTGCCTGACGCACACGCACGTCTTTGAATGCCTCTGGGCCGTCTTCGCGCAGGTTGAATGTGTAATAGTAGTTACACAGACGCGGGAAGCTGAGGGCCTCATCTGGATACTCTTCAGACAAACGCGGGTACTGACCTGCGGGCACTTCGGTGCGGTCAAGCTCGCCTGCCAGATAGCGGGTCAGTGCCTGATTTTCATCGTTGATGACAAGCGCCACGACTTCTTCGATGATCGTCGCGTCGTTGTTCCAATACATGTTGTTGCGCACGCGCACCGAGCGTTCCTGTGGCACGTGCTCGCTTAGCACATAGGCGCCGTTGGATACGATATGATCAGGCTGGGTCCATGCATCGCCGAACTCTTCGATCACCGCCTGAGGAACGGGGAACGTCGTGGCATGCGTAGTCATTTGCACAAAATACGGCAGCGGCGTAGAAAGCTGCACAACAAGCGTGTGATCGTCAGGTGCGCTAACACCAAGACTATCAAGCGGGGCGTCGCCAGCGATGACAGCGTCAACACCGTCGACCGCCATCAGGCTCATGTACCATGCGTAGGGCGATGCCAGTTCAGGCGATGCCGCGCGGCGCCAAGCGTAGACGAAATCACCAGCGGTCACCGGCTCGCCGTTGGACCACTTGGCGTTGTCTCGCAATGTGAATGTATAGGTCAGCTTGTCGTCGGACACAGTATAGCCCGTCGCAACACCGGGGATCAGGTTGCCGTCTGCGTCATCGTTCATCAGACCTTCAAAAAGGTCGCGCACGATCTCGGAACCAGAAACGTCCTCAACGACGCCTGGATCAAGCGAGGAATGCTCGTCCAATACACGGTATGTAAAGACCTGCTCGGTCGCGAGGGTTGCACCCGTTACGGGGTGGGTCGCATGGCCATCGGCCAAAGCGGCCCCGCCCATTGCGATCAGCGCGGCAGCCGTAGAGGCGCGCAAAGTTGCTTTCAAAGTCATAAGAAGTCTCCCTTTTGTCGACTCCAACCCCAGACGCAGTGTCTGGCTGATTGTCGGAACGTTGATGCGTGCGTTTCGCACGAATGGAGCGATCTTTTGACGTCTGCGCGCAAATGGCAAGAGGAGTTGTGCATTTGACCCGACGGCAAACAGCAAAAGCCCTTTTCTACTTGACCCACGCCATAACCGCTTTTTGCGGCCTCGACCCGCCATTCCACGGATCAGACTCGTAAATTAGCAAATGGAATCACCCACAAAAGGTTACTAGACACAAATGCCTCGACGCATCGCACCCCCCGCCCTACTCCTTGTCGACAGGCAAACGCAGATCAGGGAGAGCCGCCATGAGGTCGCATTACAGAGTTGTTGTCATCGGGGGAGGCGTCGTTGGTACCTCAATCCTATATCACCTTGCTAAGATGGGTTGGTCGGATGTTTGCCTCATCGAACGCTCGGTCCTGACGGCGGGGTCATCATGGCACGCAGCGGGTGGCATTCACGCGCTGAACGCCGATCCCAACATCGCGCAACTTCAGGCCTATACAATCGACCTTCTGTCCGAGATCGAAAAGGAAAGCGGCCAAAACATCGGCCTGCACATGACTGGCGGGCTGACGATGGCGGGCACACCAGAACGCTGGGAATGGCTGCAATCGGCCTACCGCACCTTCCAATCTATCGGCATCGAAGACTGCCGCCTTGTGGACGTCGAAGAAGCCGTCGCGCTGAACCCGATCATGTCAGGCGACGGATTGCTTGGCGGCATGTGGGCCGACCGCGAAGGATATGTAGACACCACAGGCACAGTGCACGCCTACGCCGGGGCTGCCAAAAAGCATGGTGCGACGGTGATCGAACATAATCGCGTGCTAGAACTGAACCAGACGTTGCAAGGTTGGCAGGTCGTCACAGAAAAGGGCACGATCACGTGCGAACATGTGGTCAATGCTGCGGGGCTTTGGGCCAAACAAGTCGGGCGCATGGCGGGCATCGAATTGCCCGTTTCACCGCTTAACCACCACTATCTGATTTCCGACACGATCCCGAAGCTGGAGGAAATTGATTTCGAGGTGCCGATGACCGTGGACCTTGAGGGGTTCACTTACCTGCGCCAAGATCAAAAGGGCGTGCTATTGGGCATCTACGAGGTCGATCACCAGCATTGGATGATGGACGGCGCACCGTGGGAATACGGGTTTGAGCTGCAACAAGAAGATACCGACCGGATTGAACGCGAGCTGATGTTGGCATTCGAACGTTACCCCGATCTGCAAGAGGTCGGCGTGAAGACATGGGTCAACGGTGCCTTCACCTTTTCGCCCGACGGCAACCCGCTGGTCGGCCCAGTGCCGGGCAAGCGTGGCTATTGGTCGGCCTGCGCGGTAATGGCCGGTTTCTTGCAAGGTGGTGGTGTCGGCAAATCACTGGCCGAATGGATGATCCACGGCGAACCCGAAGCGGACGTTTACGGCATGGACGTGGCCCGCTACGGCATCTGGGCGGAAAACAAACAATACATCAAAGAAACTACCGGGCAATTTTATACCCGCCGTTTTGTAATGACCTACCCCAACGAACAACTGCCCGCCGGTCGCCCCATCAAGACCGCGCCCGCCTACGCCGACATGACTGGTGCGGGCTGTCAGTGGGGGCAAAGCTGGGACTTGGAGGTGCCGCTGTATTTCGCAGAGCCGGGGTTCAAGGAAACGCCGTCGCTTAAGCGGTCCAACGCATTTGAAATTGTCGCCAAGGAGTGCAACTCGGTGCGTGAAAGTGTCGGCCTCCTCGACATTTCCGGCTTCTCGCGGTTCGAGATTACTGGCGATGGGGCGCAAGATTGGCTGAACACCATCTTCGCCACCAAACTGCCCAAACCCGGACGGTCCCGCCTTGCTGTGGCCTTGGGTGAAGACGGACGCCTAAAGGGTGATTTGACCCTGTTCAACTGGGGTGACGGGACGTGGTGGATCATGGGCAGTTACTATCTGCGCACATGGCACATGCGCTGGTTCAACGACCATATGGGCGCGGATATATCGCTGCGCGATCTGGGTGACGAGGTCGCGGGTTTCTCGCTGTCGGGTCCAAATTCCCGCGCCGTCATCGAAAAACTGACAGACGGAAATGTGGCCGCCCTGCCCTTTATGGGCTGCGGTGACTTTGACATCGGATTGCTGCGCTGCAAGGTCGGACGGCTGTCGGTGACGGGCGAGTTGGGCTATGAAATCCACTGCCGGATGGGCGATCATGCGAGCTTGCGCAAAACGCTGATAGCGGCGGGCGCCGATCAAGGGATGATCGAGTTCGGTTTTAACGCGCTTTTGTCACTACGACTTGAGAAAAGCTATGGCATCTGGTCGGCAGAATTCACCCAAGGCTACACGCCCGCGATGACGGCGATGGACCGCTGGATCGATTGGGAAAAACCCTCGTTCATCGGGAGCGCGGCGGCATTGGCGGAACGCGATGGCAACGGACCAGCACAAGTGCAAGTCACGCTGGAGGTGGAGGCAGTTGGTGCGGATGCCAGTGGCTATGAACCGATCTGGAACGACGGCGAAAAGGTCGGCTTTGTAACCTCGGGCGGATTTGGGCACACCATGGGAAAATCTTATGCGATGGCGCTTGTGAATGCGGACGTGGCCGCGACAGGAACAGACCTAACCCTGCATGTGGTCGGCGTGGAACGCCGCGCAAAGGTGATCAATCCCTCGCCATATGACCCCAAGGGCAAAGCGATGCGCGCATGAGCGACACCGCGGCGCACGATGTTGTGACGCAATCAGACGCCCTACGCTTGCACCGGAAAATCTTGCCCCTTCACTGTGCAAGACTATCTGTTTAGATCGACATCTTGCTGCCACCCTGCCACCAACAGGAGCCAAAAATGCCAATCACCGTTCGCGTAAATCTCCACTACAAGGTGTCGCAGTCTTGCGATATTTTACTGCAAATTGAAGCGGCCCAAGATGCAACACAACGGTGTCTTCAAGAGACACTTGCAATAAATCCTGACCTCGGATCGCGCCAAATTGAGGGCGAGGATGGTATCGGCACCCGTCGTTGGCTGACGGCATCCGAAGATTTTCGCTGCCAGTACGAAGCGACGTTCGAAATCAATCGCCCCGCTGAGCGCATCGAAAATCTGCGCGCTGATCCTGTATCGAAAACACCTGGGCCGGTTACGAAATACCTTATGCCATCGCGCTACTGTCACCCTGAAGCATTCATTAGCGTCCTTGCCGACAATTTCGCAGCCCTTTCCGGCGGCGCATTGGTCACGGCGATCAGTCACTGGATCAACGACAGCTTTACCTATGACATTTCCGCAAGCACCGGCGTGACTACAGCAACCCAAAGCCATGCGGCGCGCGCAGGCGTATGCCGCGACTACGCGCATGTCCTGATCGCAATGGTCCGCTCGGCTGGCATTCCCGCACGATATGTCAGCGCCTATGCGCCCGACGTGCGCCCGCAAGATTTCCATGCTCTTGTCGAAGTCTATCTGAACGGCGCGTGGCACCTGATCGACCCCACCGGCATGGCCGACCCGAGTGAGGTTATACGCATTGGTGTTGGGCGCGATGCAGCGGATGCCTCTTTTCTAACCTCGTACGGATATGTCTCGCTCGAAAGTCAGTCAGTCGAAGTGTTACGCAACGACATCACCATGCCCGCCTTGTAATCGCGTTGCAGGCCAATTGGAAATCTGTAGGCTTGGGTGATGGATCAAGAAAACAAACACTTCGACGAAATGCTCCTGAATTCTGACGGTGTCAGACCACCTTATCAGGAATATCAAAAATGGTTTTCCTCGGCAGACCCGAACCGGCTTATCAAAAAGTCAAAAGAGGCAGAGGCCTTTTTCAGGCGCACTGGCATCACATTCAACGTCTATGGGCAGGCCGCAGCACAAGAGCGGCTTATTCCGTTTGATCTGATCCCTCGGATCATATCAAATCGCGAATGGACCCGACTCTCCAAAGGCATTGAACAACGTGTGCGCGCGATCAATGCGTTCTTGCACGACATTTACAATCGCCAGGAAATCCTGCGCGCAGGCATTATTCCGGTCGAATTGATTGCGCAAAACGAAGCGTTCTTGCCGCAGATGATCGGGTTTACCCCGCCCGGTGGCGTCTACACCCATATCGTCGGCACTGACATTGTGCGCACAGGAGAAGACGATTTCTTCGTTCTGGAAGACAATGCGCGCACACCCTCGGGTGTGTCCTACATGTTGGAAAATCGCGAGACGATGTTGCAGATGTTCCCCGAGCTGTTCACCCAGAACAAGGTGCAGCCCGTCAGCAACTACCCCAAGAATTTGCGCCGCTCGCTTGAGGCCTGTGCGCCGCCCAACTGTGACGGCAAGCCAACGGTCGCGATCCTCACACCGGGGATTCATAATTCGGCTTATTTCGAACATTCGTTCTTGGCCGACCAGATGGGCGTCGAACTGGTCGAAGGGCATGACCTACGTGTCGTCGACGGGCGCATCGCGATGCGCACGACCCAGGGTTTCAAAGTAATCGACGTGATTTATCGGCGTGTTGACGACGACTATCTTGATCCTTTGAACTTTAATCCCGATTCAATGTTGGGCGTTCCCGGCATCATGGATGTCTACCGCGCGGGTAACATCACCATTGCCAACGCCCCTGGCACGGGGATAGCGGACGATAAGGCGATCTATTCGTATATGCCTGAGATCGTTGAATTTTACACTGGCGAACAGGCGATCCTCAAGAACGTGCACACGTGGCGGTGTTCGGAACCCGACGCACTTGCCTATGTGCTGGAACATTTGTCCGAACTTGTCGTCAAAGAGGTGCACGGGTCTGGCGGATACGGCATGTTGGTCGGCCCCGCCGCCAGCAAGAAAGAGATCGCGGCCTTTGCCGCCAAGCTACGCAAGAACCCCAGCAACTATATCGCCCAGCCAACCCTGTCTTTGTCGACGGTTCCGATCTTTGCAAAAAAGGGTCTTGCGCCACGCCATGTTGACCTGCGCCCTTTTGTGCTGGTCTCGCCAAAGGGCATGGATATCACACCGGGTGGTCTGACCCGCGTTGCCCTGAAACAAGGGTCATTGGTGGTCAATTCCAGTCAGGGCGGCGGCACAAAAGACACTTGGGTTCTGGAGGACTAGAGATGCTAGGAAAAACAGCTGGCGGCCTCTATTGGATGTTCCGGTTTCTGGAGCGCGGCGAAAACACGGCCCGTCTGATCGAGGCGGGGTTTCGCATTGCGTTGACCCGATCAAATGACAACGCATCAGAATGGAAATCCGTTGTGACGACCGCAGGCGTCCGCCGTGGCTATGACGCGAAATACGACAGCTATGACGCTCACAAAGTCGTGGATTACCTGCTGCGCGATACCGACAATTCGTCTAGCGTCATATCGACTGCGCAAAACGCGCGGACAAATGCCCGCATGGTGCGTACGGCTTTGACAACCGAAGTCTGGGAAGCGGTGAACGAAAACTGGATGACGCTCAAGGCGCTCATGAAACGCCCGATTGCCGAAACAGACCTGCCCGCAGTGCTTGGGCATATCCGCAGAAGCAGCGCATTGGTGCGCGGTGCCATGCACGGGACGATGTTGCGCAATGACGTTTACGACTTTGCACAGGTTGGCACCGGCTTGGAACGGGCGGACAACACAGCACGGATTATCGACGTCAAATACTACACGCTACTGCCTTCCGCGAGCTTTGTCGGATCACCGTTGGACAATGTGCAATGGGAAACAATTCTGCGATCGGTATCGGCGCACAGGTCATTTCGCTGGCTAAACGAGGGGGATATGACCTCGTCCAATATCGCGGATTTCCTTATTCTGGACAGCCGCTTTCCACGTTCCTTGTCGTTTACCTCCCGAATGATAGCCGACAATCTGGAGTTCTTGGCCAAGGATTATCGGTCACGCATGCCGTGCAATGACTTGATCGACGCACAGCGTGACAAGCTGCGCCAGCACAGCATCAAAACGATATTCGAGGTGGGTCTGCACAAGTTCATCAATGATTTTATTTCTGATAACAATGCCATAGGGGCGCAAATCGAGCTGGATTACAGGTTCAATGGATAGGCGGACGCAGGCATGAAACTCAACATTACCCACAGAACGCGCTACGCTTACGATGCACCAATTGCTTATGGTCTTCAGCAGGTTCGTCTGACGCCATCGACGACCGCCCATCAGACCGTGCATCACTGGCAGGTCGATATCGATGGCGGTTCACAAGAGCTGTCGTTTCAAGACCAATACGAAAACCAGACACTCTTGGTCCAAGCGCATGCCGGCGTAACGCAGGTTGACGTAACCGTTTCAGGCGAGGTCGAAACCCATTCCTCCGATGGTGTTTATGGCGAAATTTATGGGTCAGCACCCTTGTGGCATTATATCCAAAGCACCCCGCGCACATTGGCCGGTCGCGGCATTCAAAAGCTCGCCAAGATTGTGAAATCCGAACCGGACGCCCTGAGCGGGCTACACACACTGTCCAACGCAATTCTAGACGCCGTTCCGTACGGCAATGCCGCCACGTTTTCAGGAACCACCGCCGAAGAAGCGCTTAAGGCGGGGGGCGGGGTTTGTCAGGATCACGCACAAATCTTTTTGTCAGCCGCCCGCGCTGCAGGCATTCCAGCCCGCTATGTCAGCGGCTACCTGATGATCAACGATCAAGTAGACCAAGACGCGAGCCATGCTTGGGCCGAAGCCCACATTGATGGGCTCGGATGGGTCGGGTTTGATGTCTCGAACCGGATTTCCCCTGACGAGCGTTATGTCCGCGTTGCAACGGGCCGCGACTCGCGCGATGCCGCCCCGATTTCGGGTATGCGATTAGGTAGCGGCAATGAATCCATGATTGTATCGCTGCAAATTCAGCAATAGATACGCAAGTGATCGGGGCCGCTTCGGCTTCCACGCTATTTTGGACGACCTAAATGACTTACTGCATTGGCCTTCGTTTGGACAAAGGCCTCGTTTTCATGTCTGATACCCGCACCAACGCGGGCCTCGATAACTTCTCGGTGACAAAAAAAATGTTCACATGGGAGGTCCCCGGCGAACGCGTGATCACGCTTATGACTGCGGGCAATCTGGCCACGACCCAAGCACTTATCAGTGTTCTTGAGGAACGCTCCAAGACCGCATCTGAACGCAGCCCCACGATCCTTGAGCAGCCAACGATGTTTCAGGTGGCCCGCCTTGTTGGTGCGACCCTCAAAGAAGTCATTG
>JBLHNX010000095.1:0-8667 GCA_047622125.1 Paracoccaceae bacterium
CAAATCTGCTTCAACGCGATGCGGATGTGGCTATCAGAATGTTCAGGCCAACACAGAATGATCTGGTAGCCCGCAAGATTGCCGGCCTCGCGTTGGGCTTCTTTGGCCACCGTGATTATCTAAGTGCACATGGCCAACCCCAAACGCTTGGCGACTTGCGGTCGCACCAGTTCATTGGGATGGATCGAGAGACGTCGCTGATCGACGTTGGCAGAATGCTTGGCGAGACGTTCACGCCTAGCGATTTTGCGTTTCGCTGTGACAATATCCTGACCCATATCGAGGCGATCAGATCTGGCGTCGGGATTGGCGTCACCCATCAAGGCTTGGCAGCTCATTGGCCCAAAGTTTATCAGGTGCTACCGGATATCCAATTGCCAAGCCTTGATCTTTGGATCGCTTGCCACTCCGAAGTGCGACACAACAAGCGCATCCGCGCAGTCATGGATTTTCTCGGCGAGGCGCTCCAAAGGCCATACGAATGCTTGGAGGAGGCGGCCTTGTAGGGCTCGCCCAAGGTTGTCTAACGCGGCGAATGACCACCAAGATGGTGAAAAGCCAACAAGCGGCGCAATCGCGTAAGCGGCCAGTCGTCTTTGATGCAGCATCAGTCAAAGTGGGCTCAAATCCGTCGATCCCTGCGACAGGCACCAAGGTCTGCTTTGCGGAACTTGGCGGCCATTTGAACTTAAAATGTGAAATGTCGGCGTTTGATTATTCGGCCTGCTGCTTCTTGGTCAAATATAAAACAGCCCCGTGCGCTCTATGATGATCGGCACGGGGCTGTAGCTTTTTTACGCCCGTTGATCGAAACGATCAGCGTTCATGACCTTGACCCATGCGGCGACAAAATCATTCACGAACTTCTCGGCGTTGTCGTCTTGTGCGTAGACCTCGGCGTATGACCGCAGAATGGAGTTTGAGCCAAACACCAAATCCATGCGCGTTGCTGTCCATTTCACAGCGCCTGATTTGCGATCGCGGATTTCGTAGGTTCCGCCGTCTACAGGATGCCACGAATAGCCCATGTCAGTCAGGTTCACGAAAAAATCGGTCGTCAGTGCGCCGACCCGATCCGTGAACACGCCGTGCATGGTGGCGCCATGATTGGTACCCAGCGCGCGCATACCGCCCACCAGAACCGTCATTTCCTTGGCGGTCAGACCCATCAGTTGGGTGCGGTCCAGCATGAGTTCTTCTGGGCTGACAGCGTAGTCTTGCTTGGACCAATTTCGAAAACCATCAGCAAGCGGCTCAAGTGGATCGAATGACTCCGCATCTGTCATGTCGGCACTGGCATCACCACGACCAGGCATGAAAGGGACTGATACTGCATGACCTGCGGCTTTTGCGGCTTGTTCGATACCGATGTTACCGGCGAGAACAATCACATCCGCAATACTTGCCCCGGTATCGGTCGCGATGGGTTCTAGCACTGACAGAACTTTGGCCAGACGGGCAGGTTCATTGCCTTCCCAATCCTTTTGCGGTGCCAGACGAATGCGCGCGCCATTCGCACCACCGCGCATGTCAGAGCCGCGATAGGTGCGCGCACTGTCCCAAGCTGTCGACACCATCTCGGCCAATGTCAGGCCACTGTCTGCAATCCGCGCCTTTACGTCAGCGATGTCGTAGTCCGTGCCGCCCTCGGGGATCGGATCCTGCCAGATCAGATCTTCTTGTGGCACATCGGGGCCGATATAGCGGGCTTTGGGGCCCATATCGCGGTGCGTCAACTTGAACCATGCGCGGGCGAACGTGTCCGAGAAGTAGTCTGGATCAGCCATGAACCGTTCACAAATCTCACGATAGATCGGGTCCATTTTCATGGCCATATCGGCATCGGTCATGATTGGATTGTGACGGACGGTCGGGTCTGAGGCGTCGACAGGTTTGTCTTCTTCCTTGATGCCGATAGGTTCCCACTGCTGCGCGCCAGCGGGGCTTTTCTTCAACTCCCACTCATAGCCGAACAACAGCTTGAAATAACCCATGTCCCACGTGGTCGGGTTCGTGGTCCAAGCGCCTTCAATGCCGCTGCTCACAGCCTCGCTTGCCTTTTTCGTGCCGTTCGGGTTGCGCCACCCCATCCCTTGGTCTTCGATATCCGCGGCTTCGGGTTCTGCGCCAAGCGTATCAGCATTGCCATTACCGTGGGCTTTGCCGACAGTGTGGCCGCCCGCAGCCAGCGCCGCGGTTTCTTCGTCGTTCATCGCCATGCGCGCGAATGTTTCGCGGACATGCAACGCAGATTTAAGCGGATCGGGCTTGCCGTTCACGCCTTCTGGATTCACATAGATCAAGCCCATCTGAACAGCCGCAAGCGGGTTTTCCATCGTCGCCGGGTTTTCAAGATCGCCATAGCGGCCGTCGCTATCGGCCAGCCATTCTTTCTCGGCGCCCCAATAGGTATCAATTTCGGGGTGCCAGACGTCTTCGCGGCCAAAGGCGAAACCAAACGTCTTAAGACCCATGGATTCGTAAGCAATATTGCCCGCTAGGATCATGAGATCGGCCCAGCTCAGCTTGTTGCCGTATTTTTTCTTGATCGGCCACAACAGGCGGCGCGCTTTATCAAGGCTGACGTTGTCGGGCCACGAGTTAAGGGGCGCAAACCGCTGGCTGCCGGTGCCACCACCACCACGGCCATCTGCAAGGCGGTATGTTCCAGCCGAGTGCCACGCCATCCGGATCATGAACCCGCCATAGTGCCCCCAATCAGCAGGCCACCAGTCCTGACTGTCGGTCATCAAGGCATGCAGGTCTTTCTTCAAAGCGTCCACATCCAGTTTTTTGACCTCTTCTGCGTAGTCAAAATCCGGGCCAAGCGGATTGGTTTTCGTGTCATGCTGATGCAAAATGTCGAGGTTGAGCGCATTTGGCCACCAAGCCATCACAGATGCGCTGGTCGCAGTGTTTCCGCCGTGCATGACTGGGCATTTACCCATTTTACTATTGTCGTTTCCGTCCATTTTGATTCCAATCGTGGTTTCGGGCGCACGTGTCGTGACGCGTTTTCGCTTGGTTGCCTTGCGTGTCTTAGACCCCGAACTCATCGGGTCGCGAGCCCAAGACACTGACCAGCGCTTCCATCTCTGGGTGATCATAGACGGACAATACGATAATGAAAAATTGCATTTTCTAATGGCGCTGATAACTATGAAGTATGATCGATATTACTATTAGGCACCTTCGTTACTTTGAAGCTTTGGCAAGACACCGCCATTTTGGACGTGCCGCAGAGGACTGTGGAATCTCTCAGCCTGCGCTTTCGGTGCAAATGAAAGCGCTGGAAAACATGCTTTCTACACCGCTCGTCGAGCGTGGGGGCAAACACCTTCGTTTGACGAGTTTTGGCGAAACATTCCTTGCACGTGCACACGAGATTCTTCAGTCGGTGGACGAACTCGGAGATTTGGCGCGGGCGTCGCATCAGCCGCTAATTGGCCGTTTCCGTTTCGGTATAATCCCGACCGCTGCCCCTTATTTTCTGCCGCGCTTTATCAAGTGTCTGACGCAAGACTACCCCGGCCTCGACTTGCGCCCACGCGAAGCGGTCACACAAAAACTGATCCAAGGCCTTTTGGGGGGGAACCTTGACACAGCAATCGTCGCATTGCCAATTTCCGAGCCGTCCCTGCACGAAGAAGTTCTGTTTGATGAAGAATTTGTTTTGGTGCGTTCGATCGAAGACGCCGACAAGCCAGTGCCAAACTCTACATTGCTGCGCGAAATGAAACTGCTGTTGCTGGAAGAGGGGCATTGTTTTCGCGATCAAGCTTTGTCTTATTGCAACGCGCCATCATCCCTGCCGCGCGATTTGATGGAAGGCAGTTCCCTGTCGACGTTGGTCCAGATGGTCGGCGCCGGAATCGGGGTAACGCTGATTCCCGAGATGGCGGTTCCGATCGAAACGCGCTCCGCATCGGTGTCCATCGTGCGCCTTTTACCGCCACGACCCTCGCGAACAATCGGCATGGTCTGGCGGAAAACAAATCCTTTGGCGGATCAACTCAAAGATATCGCACAGATGGTTCGCAAAATGTGTCTGGACGCATGAACAGCCCCAAGTATTGTAAACGCTTGCTTCCCTAATTTTGAGGCAGGGAGGCCGTTATGGGGAAGCCAGATTTCAGTAGAGATTTTTGGGCGTCATGGGGTGCATCAGATCACGGTACGAGGATATCTTGTTCGCGAGGTTCCAGAGCGGTTGGGAGTCAGCACTTACGCGCTCTACAAATGAGTGACGCTGTACGGTAAGACCAGCAGCCAGTCGCTCCCAGCTGTATTTGGTCTGCATAAAGACGACCCGCATCATCTGCCAGAACCTGATGTTGGCCCTGGCCTATAATGTACTTGCTGTTCGGGCGGCGCCCTTTGGGTCTGCGGTGCCGTGGGCTGCGGCATTCCGCATTAAGCATCGTGGCCGCATAAACGACCGCTTAGACGGAAACCGGCAATCCTGTCTCACGTGATTGGGCTGCTGCGTCTGCCAAGATTTGGGCACGCAGACCGTCCCAGATGCCCGGGATTGCCACACTTGAATCGGACAGGTGCGCCACAAAAGCCCTCATCTCATTGGCGTAGGCTTGCTCATACCTCTCGAGGAAAAAATTCATCGTCGGGGCTGTCCGAAAGCCGTCTGCGGTCGCGACATCAACTGTGTTTTCCAAGACATTAGTGGCGCGCAGCATACCGGCAGAGCCATGCACCTCGATGCGTTGGTCATAACCGTATGTCGCACGGCGCGAGTTGCTGATCTGACAAATCTTGCCAGACGCCGTGGTGAGGGTGACGGCGGCGGTATCGACATCGCCAGCCTTGCCAATTTCGGGATCGACGAGGGCCGACCCCACCGCATAGACGCTGGTCGGATCCTCCCCCAGCAGGAATCGTGCCATGTCGAAGTCGTGGATCATCATATCGCGAAAAATGCCGCCAGAGGATTTGATATAGCTGATCGGCGGGGGCGAGGGGTCGCGGCTCAGGATGGTGACAATCTCGACGCTGCCGATTTCACCGGCGACAATGCGCCTTTGGACATTGGCGAAGCTGGGGTCGAAACGTCGATTGAAGGCCGTGAAAAACGCAACGCCTGTTTCTTCGACGTGCCCTATCAAGATGCGGATGTTGTCGGCGGACATATCAACGGGCTTCTCGCAAAAGATTGCTTTGCCAGCTTTTGCGGCGGCCTTGATGATATCAAAATGGGTGTCTGTCGGGGTGCCGACGACGATGGCATCGATATCGTCGCTGGCGATGATGGCATCCGTGGTGCGTACCTCTGCTCCGCAGACCCGCGCAAGGTTTTCCGCAGTTTCAGGGAAAAAATCGGACACAGCAACAATTTGCGCTGCGTCCATGCTGCGCAGAGTACGCGCATGGACCTGTCCGATACGGCCACAGCCGAGAATACCAATACGGATCATGATGTTTCCTTCATGAAAGCCCTCAAGACGCCACGCGTTACCGCAACCAGCGGGTCGTGGGTGTCTTTGAGGATTTGATTGCGGTCAAAGCGTTCGGGATCGCTGTTTACCGCCTCGCGGAGCGCTGAGCCGAAGGCCATGCGCAATTCGGTGCCGATGTTGAATTTGCAGATGTTTGACGTCCGTGCAAGATGCGACCGCTGCGCCACTGGCACGCCAGACCCGCCGTGGATGACCAGCGGCGTATTGGTCAGGGCCTCAATCGCACGAATGCGAGGCTCATCCAGACCGCCTTCTTTGTCGGTTTGCAGATGCACGTTACCGGCAGAAATCGCCATCGCATCTACACCGGTCTCAGCGGCGAATTTCACGGCCTCGTCCGGGTCCGTTCCAGCAGAGTTTTCGCCGCCGGAATAGCCGACAAAGCCGATCTCGCCCTCGCAGGAGATGCCTGCAGCGTGGGCCATTTCGGCGATCTGTGCAGTCTCATCGATGTTCTGGTTCAGAGGCTTGCGTGAGCCGTCAAACATCAGCGAGGTAAAGCCGGACTCGAGGGCTTCTCTGCATTCTTCAAAGGTGTAACCGTGATCGAGGTGGGCGACGACAGGCACGCTCGCCCCTTCGGCCAAATGCCGAAACATTTTTCCCAAGACCGGCAGCGGTGTGTGTTCGCGACACCCCGGTCCGGCTTGCAAGATCACGGGGCAACCTTCGGCTTCGGCGGCGGCGACATAGGCACGCATATCTTCCCACCCAAGCGTAACCAATCCGGCGACGGCATAACCATCGCGCATGGCAGGTTGAAGGATGTCTTTCAGGGTGACCAATGGCATGGGGTTATCCAAGTTGAAGTCGGCCCTCCGAGGGGAGTTGTATTGGCCAAGATGAAGGGAAAAGAACGGGCTACTTGAACTTTGCAATCATGTCTTTGATGCCAGGGATCGTTTCGATCTGATTTGCAAATGTTGGCTGGAAATACTGCACCAAAGACCGTTGGGATAGGCCACCGAGAATGGTGAAATAATACATCTCGTAGCCCGGCATCACGACGCAGGGATGATACCCCGAGCCAAGCAAGATCGTGGAACGGTCCATTAGTTGATAGGCGTCGCCGGGTTTGCCATCCTCATGCTGGATGATCTGTACACCGGATCCGTGGTTGGGGCGAAAACGGAAATTATAGCTCTCGTCATGGCGGGTTTCGATGATAATGCCGTCGGCGTCTTTGCGGTCGGTGTCGTGTTTGTGCGCCGGAAAGCCGGACCAGCCGCCTTGGCCGACGGTGAATAGTTCAGACACCAGCAACCGCCCGACCTTGTCGTGGTATTTGGTGCCCAAGATATGTTTGATTTTCCGGTGGGTTTTAGTGTCATCGGAGCCGTATTGCACGGTGTCCAACTCGGCCTCGCGCACATCGAACGGGTCGAGCACTTTGTCGTATCTCGCACCAGCGATGAGCACTTCGGTGTCGTTGACCGCGACCATCGTGGCCTTGGCACCGACAGGCACGTAGACGCCTTCGGGCTCGCCGTCCCAGACATCTGTTCCGCGATTTCCAAGTGCGTCGAATTTCACGCCCTCGATGTCCACATCAACCGTCCCAGTGGCGGGGACGATGCAGGTCTCATAACCGGGCACCTGGTATTCAAAAGCCTCGCCCGCTTTCAGATTGACGATGTTGAAGTAGTTCAGCGGGACCGTCGGATCGTCCGCATCCACGATCGGTTTGTTTTGATTGTCATGGGGCGCGATGTGCATGGGGTAGGATCCTTATTGAGTGGGGCCAGCGGTCGGACCGGCATGGTCGAGCAGGAAGCTTTCGAGTTGATCTGTGTCGGGCATGGCTGGCGCGCAGCCCTCTTGGGAGACGACAATGGAGGCACATGCAGAGCCGCGCAGCATAGCCGACTTCAGGTCGCGCCCTTCCGCAAGACCGGCCATGAAACCCGCCATGAAGCTGTCTCCTGCGCCAGTCGGCTTGAAGGCCTCAACAGGGTAAATGCCGGTGGCAATCTCGTCGCCGCTGGCAAATGTCACGGCCCCGTGCTGGCCCATCTTATAAACCACAATCTCGGCGCTAGTGGCAGCCAGATCACGGGCCTTGGCGCGGCCCTTCTCTAGACCACCTGCCATAAAGCCGAATTCTTCGTCATTGCCGACAATCACGTCCGACAGGCCACCTGCGCGAGACAACACGTCTGCGGCTTCATCCGGCGAGGACCATGAATAGGGGCGGTAATCGACATCGAAAATGATCGGAATTCCTGCCTCTTTTGCCAGTTCAAACGCACGAAACGCGGCGCTGCGGGACGGCTCCGCTGCGAAAACTGTGCCTGCTGTGATCAAGGCGGTGAACGCGCTATAATCCAGGGCTTCGACGTCAGAGATGTTCATTTGAAAATCGGCCGCATTGTTGCGGTAGATGACCGATTGGTGGTCTTGAACGCGTGTTTCATAGAGTGCCAGCGACGTGCGCTCTTCACCTTGGATGGTGCGCACATGGGCGCGGCCCACGCCGTAATGATCGAGCTGATTTAAGCAGTACCGGCCTACCGCGTCATCCGAGACGCAAGTGACGAGATTGGCATTCAGGCCCAGTTTTACCAGTCCGGCAGCGATATTGGCAGAACTTCCGCCCATCGCCACAAACATTTCGGTCGCGTATTCCGTTTGCGCACGGTTCTGCGGCGATAGATCCATGCCGACACGTCCCACGACGATGAACTTGCCGCCTCTAATTCCCTCAATCGCGCCCATTAGATGCCCTTGCGTTGTTTGGCCCGGACGGCTTCGACGTCGTCATGAGCATCGCGAACCTTGGCGCTATCCGACACTTCCGGTGTGCCCACTTCCCACCATGTGTGGCCTTCGGTCGTCCAGCCCTCGTAGGGGTCAACCTTCATGATGATGACGGATGTCCTGTCGGCTGCCTTGGCGCGTTTAAAAGCGTCTGCCAGTTCGGCGGGGTTGGCAACGGTTTCCGCAATCGCGCCCATAGAGGCGGCGTGCGCTTCGAAATCGACAGTGAATTGTTGGGTTGCCGTGGGTGTGTCGGCGATCAGGTTGTTGAAGCTTTCGTTGCCGGTGTTGTTTTGCAATTTATTGATGACGGCAAAACCCCCGTTGTCCAGCAACAGCACGATGAGTTTCTTTTGTGTCAGCACGGAAGAATAGATGTCCGAGTTCAGCATCAAGTAGGAGCCGTCGCCACAGAACGTGATTGTGTCCTTGTCGGGTT
>JBLHNX010000096.1:0-8548 GCA_047622125.1 Paracoccaceae bacterium
CTCGCGGAGGATTGCCTGCAAGATGCTGTTGTCTCGGCGATGGGTCATTGGACCAAAAACGGGCTGCCCAGATCTCCGGCGGCTTGGTTGATCACAGTCGCCCGTCGCAAGGCTCTCGACAAGCTACGCCGTGCCCAGAATTTTGCGACCAAACAGCATGACATCGCCTATCTGTTAGAACTCGAGAACCAGACGTCAGAAGCTGACATGGTCGATACTATACCCGACAAGCGTTTGGAGATGGTTTTCACCTGCTGCCATCCCGCGCTTGGGGCAAAAAGCCAAGTGGCTTTGACGTTGCGCACTTTGGGCGGCCTGTCGACAGAAGAAATAGCAAGCGCATTTCTCGACAAACCGGACGCTATGCAGCAACGCATTACACGCGCCAAGAAAAAGATTGCGCGAGCGGGAATTCCCTATGCCGTCCCCGACAAGGACGCGCTTCCAGAGCGCATCGCGACCGTACTCAGTGTACTCTACTTGATCTTCAACGAAGGCTACTCGGCAACAAGCGGCAATGATCTTGTGAGAGCGGAAATCACATCAGAGGCAATTCGTTTGACCCGGATTGTTGGTTTATTGCTGCCCGACAATACCGAAATTGCGGGTCTTTTGGCGCTGATGTTGTTGCACGATTCACGACGGCTGGCACGGGTTGGCTTCAAAGGAGAAATGATCCCGCTTAGTGATCAAAACCGCGACCGCTGGGACCGAGAGAAAATTCTGGAGGGGGTCGCTATATTGGAGCGGGTCTTGCCTCAAAGCGCCATTGGACCTTACCAACTTCAGGCCGCAATCAGTGCTGTTCACGCGCAAAGTGCAAACTGGCTGCAGACTGATTGGCACGAAATTTCCGCGCTTTATGACATGCTCTATACCATTCAGCCTTCACCCGTTGTCCGCATGAACCAAGCGGTTGCCGTCTCCCATTCCAAGTCGGTGGAAGATGCATTGGGGATGATGGCAGAGATTGCGATGGGCAAAAAAATCGATAGATACCAACCCTACCACGCTGCGATGGCTGATTTGCTGACGCGAGCGGGCAAGACGGCCGCGGCACGAGCGAGCTTTGTGAAAGCAATAGAGCTGACTGAAAACATCCAAGAAAAGATGTTCTTAACGAATGCAGCCAGTCAGCTTTGATAAACACATCCCTGGGAGGCGTCGGCTCAGATAGCAGCTATTCAAACATACCGCAGCATCGGTCAAAATGGGATCATAGGGGGCCTTCGCTGCGATACTCACCAAGGTCCACTTTGCGCAGAAAACGACAACACTACGCCCCGATGCAAGTGCTATTGCGTTGCTCATCATACTTGCGCTGCTTGCCTCGCCCATAGCGACAAAACGGCCTCCCCCCACCCTGCCTCCCCCCTGCCTTTCCACGCGCCTAAAGGCCGCCTGCTTTGATCGAACTAGCGGTCGCCCTGCCAGGAATGTCGGCGCACTTAAGCAGAACGGAGAGTTTTGATCTCGACAGCGTCCCTCAATAGGTTGCCGTCGAATGCCAAGATCACTGCCCATTCCTAAAAGTCATCGATCTCGGTTTTGCTTAGCCGCAACGGCACGTGTATCCTCGGCGAATGTTTCGAATTCCCCGCTGGCCCATCAGGGCGGTTGTTCATTGGCGGAACGCGCTCTGCATTGCGAAACATTTCCATGATTAGTTCACGGGCCTCGTCTGACAGTAGCAAATCCTAGCTCCGGATGATGCGGTAGGCCTTCCGCGAATTCCTACCGTTGATGCTGACAAGCGCAACGTCGGACTTCTTGAGGTGCCCGTATTCTTCAAGAATCCGCATAAGAACCTTGATCTTTTCGGAACTCCTCAGCCTACGAGGGCCACGCTTCGAGATTTCACTGACGTCGATAAAGTCACCAGCGTACTGGTCGCGCAGCCAAATGCGGAGGGCCTCCGCGTCAAGAAGATTTTGCGAGACGTGTCCGGTATCGAAGATGCGAACCGCTTCAGCGAGGTAGAACTCCATCAGAGTAGTTCCAATCGCCATCTGCTCCGGACTGATCGACTGCGCCTCCAGGTCTTCGAACAGGGCGATGTTGCCGGCGAAGCCGGAGATGTTCGCGTAGATGCGGCCCTCCGACTGCTGTGTTTCGACCAGATTGTAAAAGTCGACCAGCCTAATCCGCGCCGTTGCTTCGAGCTGCAACGTCCGGGGTGTGAGCTCTTGGGGGTTATCCTTGGAGACAGCAGGACGCTTCTCAAGCAGCCCGACGATCCTTTCGCCAAACCTCCCTAATACTTCCTTGGCGATTTGTCTCTCGTGCAGGCTCACCTCATCCTCACAAAGGAACCTCGTGCCCTTCAGGCTCTCCGGCATGACAACCAGAACGCGTGAGAGAATGCCTTGGTCGCGCAGTTCGTCATTCGTGAAGAGCCGTCGCGCCACCAAAGGCTGGATCGACAGGTGTAGGGACATGCGGCGACCGGCGAGGTTGGTGGCGCCGACGCCCGCCCGAACATTGTTGATGTCTTTCCCGTCCCAGAGATTGCTCAAAGCCGCTGCAAAAGCGAGCTGGTTCTGCGCGCTCATGGAGTAGCCGCCCACGATCTTCCCACCTTCCCTCCTAACCTGCACCAACGCCCCGACGAACCGCGGTCGCTGCTTCAAACCCCCACGACGAAATCCCGCATTTCTTGATCTGGCTCAACGACCCCTGATCGCAAAGCTGGCAGTCATGACACGGGTTTGGCCGACTGCGCCAATTTTACCCATGCGATCTGTTGCATCCAATGTTGCCGATCCCTGTTTCACGCACTAGAACATATCTCAATAGCGCGGCACGGGTCTGACTCGCGCCGTTCATAAATGTAGCCAATACGGGGAGTGCCACATGGCGGACGCAGCCATCCACGGCGAAGAGCATCACGACGAGCGCGGGTTTTTTACCCGTTGGTTCATGTCCACCAACCACAAAGACATCGGTATTTTGTACCTTTTCGTCTCGGGTGCGGTCGGCTTTATATCGGTCGCCTTTACCGTCTACATGCGCCTCGAGCTCATGGAGCCGGGCGTGCAGTATATGTGCCTTGAAGGCGCACGTTTCATTGCCGATGCGGCTGCGGAATGCACACCCAACGGGCACCTTTGGAACGTCTTGATCACCTATCACGGTGTGCTGATGATGTTCTTCGTGGTTATTCCCGCCCTTTTCGGCGGATTTGGTAACTACCTGATGCCACTGCAAATCGGCGCCCCTGACATGGCGTTCCCGCGTTTGAACAACCTGTCTTTCTGGATGTTCGTCGCTGGTGTCTGCCTTGGTGTTGCATCGCTTCTGGCACCTGGCGGTAATGGCCAGCTTGGGTCCGGTGTGGGCTGGGTTCTCTATCCACCTCTCTCCACCAGCGAGACAGGCATGTCGATGGATCTCGCGATCTTCGCGGTTCACGTCTCGGGTGCCTCGTCTATTCTTGGTGCGATCAACATGATCACGACATTCTTGAACATGCGCGCGCCTGGCATGACAATGCACAAAGTGCCGCTGTTTAGCTGGTCGATCTTTGTCACAGCATGGATGATCCTGTTGGCCCTTCCGGTGCTGGCTGGTGCAATCACCATGCTGCTGATGGACCGCAACTTTGACACGGCCTTCTTTGATCCTGCTGGCGGTGGTGATCCGATCCTGTATCAGCACATCCTTTGGTTCTTTGGTCACCCCGAAGTTTACATCATCATCATTCCTGCATTCGGCATCATCAGCCACGTCATCGCGACCTTCTCGCGCAAACCGATCTTTGGCTACCTGCCGATGGTTTATGCGATGGTTGCAATCGGCGTCCTGGGCTTCGTTGTTTGGGCGCACCACATGTATACTGTCGGTATGTCCCTGACCCAGCAGTCTTACTTTATGCTGGCGACGATGGTCATCGCGGTGCCCACGGGTGTGAAGATCTTTAGCTGGATCGCCACGATGTGGGGCGGCTCGGTTGAGTTCAAATCACCGATGCTTTGGGCCTTTGGCTTCTTGTTCCTGTTCACCGTTGGTGGCGTGACTGGCATCGTGCTGTCACAGGCCGGCGTGGATCGCGCGTATCACGACACCTACTATGTTGTTGCGCACTTCCACTACGTGATGAGCCTTGGTGCCGTGTTTGGTATCTTTGCCGGTATATATTTCTATATGCCGAAATTCTCGGGCAAGATGTTCCCAGAGTGGGGTGCCAAGCTGCACTTCTGGGCCATGTTCATCGGCGCAAACCTGACATTCTTCCCACAGCACTTCTTGGGTCGTCAGGGCATGCCACGTCGTTACATCGACTACCCCGAGGCATTCGCCTACTGGAACTACATCTCCAGCTGGGGCGCGTTCCTGTCGTTTGCATCCTTCGTGTTCTTCATCGGTATGCTGTTCTATGTGCTGATCTTTGTGAAGCGCACAGCACCTGCAAACCCATGGAACGAATTTGCGGACACGCTTGAGTGGACACTGCCATCACCACCACCCGAGCACACATTCGAAACACTTCCCAAGCAAAGCGATTGGGACAAAGGCCACGCGCACTAGCTGCGCCTGAGGCTGAAAATCGACGGGCCTCGGCGGAAACGCCGGGGCCTTTTTTGTAAGGGATCGCGCATGGTATTTATCTGGATCGCGGTTTTGCTAGCCCTCCCCCTTGGGCTGCACTTGCGCGGGATCGGGGCGGCGGGCTTATCGCTGTCGGTTGCTGCGATCTATGGCATCAGCCTTGGCGTGATGCTGCTGCTGATCGCCCTGCCACCCGAATTCAGCCAAGGCCTGATCCGCAGGGTCACCCTGAGCAGGGCAAGCACCGACGGAGCCTATCACGACACCCGCTACGTTTTGGCCAACATCACGGGCTACAGTGTTCCGGCCCTGCTATTCGGCAGCATTGGCCTGATCCTTTGGGTGCTGACCCGATGGAACGCGCTGGCGCATCAACGTATTGCCAAGGCATTGTTCTGGGCGCTGCACCTTTGCGTGCTCGCCATGCCCTTTGTGATCCTCCTGATCACGCGCCGCATGCCGCGCCGCTATATCGACTACGAAGAAGCCATGGCCCTGCCGATGGCCGTCAATTCCGCACTTGCGGGCACCGCCGCGCTCGCCTTTTTGCTGATGGTCGCGCTTATGCTCTGGTCGATCGTCGCAAAGTTGGCGCGTGCATGACGACAGGTGGCATTCAGCCGCGTTTTCAAGCGGCGACACGTCCCATATATATGACCCATGCCCTACGAATGGATCACCCCAGCTACAGGCGATGACGCCCCCAAGGCCGAATTGCACCTTTGGCCCTACCGCAGCCTCTTGCGCCGCGATTTCGTGACCTTCATCGCCGGAACGGCGGCACTCGTCGCCCTTCCGCTGGTCGCCGTGCTGGGTTCCCCCGTGGTCTGGGCGCTGCTGCCGTTCTTGCTGCTTATGCTTGCTGGCATCTGGTTTGCGCTGGACCGCAGCTACCGTGATGGCGAAATCGTTGAAGAACTGCGTCTATGGGACGACCACATCACCCTGACCCGCCACACGCCGCGCAAACCAATCCAAACCTGGGAGGCAAACCCGCATTGGGTGCGCGTGCAAGCCCACGAAAACGGCGGGCCCGTGCCCTACTACCTGACGCTCAAGGGCGGGCCGCGCGACGTTGAAATCGGGGCCTTTCTTAGCGAGGAAGAACGCCGCGCACTGGAGTGGGAATTGCGCCGAAAACTGCGCGATCTGGGGTAACCCCTGTGACAAATCGTGCAATCGGCGGATTTTCGACACCATATGGCAGGATAGGTTATCGTTTATCCCGCAAGCATCGTATATAAGGCGCGCAACAAAACAGACAAAAAGCAGGCATATGTTTGATCAGTCAGGCGACCTTCCGCAAGAATCAGTCACACGAGAACCGCGCGAATGGGTGAAAACCCTTGCAGCTTATCGCGAGCCAAACGCGCTACGCAGTTGGGTTGAACTTGGCATCACCGTCGGGCCGTTCGTTATTCTTTGGGCCCTCGCATGGTGGAGCCTGTCGATCAGCTATTGGCTGGCCCTTGCGGTTTCGATTGTGAACGGGGCTTTCTTGCTGCGCCTTTTCGTCATCCAGCACGATTGCGGGCATGGATCGTTCTTTAACAATCGCAACCTCAGCGATTGGCTTGGTCGCGCACTTGGTGTGCTGACGTTGACGCCCTACGATGTGTGGCGGCGCTCCCATTCGATCCACCACTCTGCCTCGGGCAACCTTGCGCGACGTGGGATTGGTGACATCCACACTATGACCGTTGCTGAATATGACGCCCTGACACCGTTGAGCCGCCTGAAATACCGCCTTTATCGCAATCCGATTGTCCTGTTTGGCTTTGGGCCTGGGTATCTGTTTCTTTTGCAGAACCGCCTGCCTTTGGGCCTGATGAACGGCGCGCGCTATTGGGTCAGTGCGATGGGCACGAATATCGCGCTGCTTGTCGGGCTGTCGGTCATCCTTTACTTTGGCGGTATAATGCCGATCCTGCTGATCTTCCTACCCTCGACGCTTCTTGCGGCCACGACCGGTATGTGGCTGTTTTATGTGCAGCACCAATTCGAGGGCGCGCATTGGGATTCCGAAGAAGACTGGCAAGTCCACGATTCAGCGTTGCATGGCAGTTCGCACTATGTGCTTCCGTCACCGCTGCAATGGCTTAGCGGGAACATCGGTATCCACCACGTGCATCATCTTTACAGCCGCATCCCGTTTTATCGTTTGCCCGAAGTGCTGCGTGACCACGCCGAGCTTGCGACGGGTAACTGCATGACCATCAGGGAAAGCCTTGGCAATGCGCGGCTGAAATTGTGGGACGAAAAATCCGGCCGGCTGTTGTCGTTCGCACAAGCCCGCAAGCAATGACGGCGCTATAGGCCGACAGGGGTATCCCTTGCCGGGCATTTGCGCATAATTCGGGTCGCTAATCTAACCCGCTTTGGTTAGCCGTTCCATCATGTCGAATGCCCGCATTATATCCACCCGGTCTTGGGTCGAACTGCTGATCCTCGCCTTCATCTGGGGTGGGAGTTTCCTTGCAATCCGGCTGACCCTGAACGAGGTCAGCGTTGTGACCTCGGTGGCGCACCGCGTGTTTTGGGCGGCTTTGATCCTATGGGGCTATGTCGCCATGGCGCGCCTTCCAGTACCGCGCGATCCGCGCATATGGCTGGGGTTCTTCGTAATGGGCATCCTTAATAACGTGATCCCGTTTTCCCTTATGGCGTGGGGACAGCTATATATCCCCACCGGATTAACCTCGGTGTTCAACGCTGGCACTGCGATCTTTGGCGCACTTCTCGCGGCGCTCATGCTGGCTGATGAACGCCTGAGCCTACGCAAGGCGATCGGTATTGGCATCGGCTTTTGCGGCGTGGCGGTGGCGATCGGGTTGGACTCCTTGCGTGATTTCGACATCCGCAGCCTTGCGCAATTGGCGGTGATCGGCGGGACCATTTCCTATGCTTTTGCCAGCATCTGGGCGCGGGTGCGTTTTCAAGGGTTGAAACCACAGGTCGCGGCGGCAGGTATGCTGACGGGGTCATCACTGGTGATGGTGCCTGCGGCCCTGATCATCGACGGAATGCCGCGTTTTGATATCGGCTGGCAGGCCACAGCCGCCATCGCCTATTATGTGATCTTTGCCACTGCAGGCGCATATCTGCTGTATTACCGGATCCTTGCAGCCGCAGGTGCGGCCAACACGATGATCGTCACCCTGCTGATTCCGCCCGTGTCGATTGTTCTTGGTGCCGTGGTGCTGAACGAAGTCCTGTCACCCAACGTCTATGCGGGCCTTGCCCTGCTGGCATTGGGATTGATCGTGCTTGATGGACGGCTGTTGCGCCGCCTTAGCCCAAGCGGTCCTTGACCAGCGGCCCCACGCGACCAAAATCCATCCGGCCAGTGTATTTCCCTTTCAGGATTCCCATGACCTTGCCCATGTCGCGGATGCTATTGGCACCAACCTGTGCAATCGCTGCGTCAATGGCAGCGGTGCTTTCGCCTTCGTCAAGCTGACGGGGCAGGAATTCTTCGATGATACCAATTTCCGAAAGCTCTTTTTCGGCCAGTTCCAGCCGTCCGCCTTCTTCATAGGCCCGCGCGCTCTCATGGCGTTGCTTGACCATTTTTCCAAGGATGCCAAGGACATCATCATCGCTCACGGCTGACTCGTCTGACGTGCCGCGTGCCGCGATCTCGCGGTCTTTGATCGCAGCACTGATGAGCCGCAGGGTGGACAGACGGTCTGCCTCTTTGGCTTTCATTGCAACTTTGAGGGCCGTGGTGACCCGTTCGCGCATATCCATCGTTGTGTCCTTGATGTGAGCGGTAACGAGCGCGGACCCTACCCTGACAATTGCGGCGTGACAACGGGTCACGCCGCAACGTCAAAATGCGCGCCTGTGGACAGGATCGGGCCTTGACCCGCCCCTGCACCAACCTTAGGTATCGCCAAGTTTGGCCCGATCACGGGCGCCTCGGGGGATGAGTTGCCATGACCAGTCAAACCAAGAGCAAACCCACAGCCTGCCTTGTTCTGGCTGACGGCACGGTGTT
>JBLHNX010000097.1:0-8535 GCA_047622125.1 Paracoccaceae bacterium
GAAATCGCTGCTCTCTGCGAGCGCACCGGCGCTGATGTAAAAGAGGTCGCCAAGGGCATGGGGCTGGATGGACGTATCGGGAACAAGTTCCTGCATGCCGGCCCCGGATATGGCGGATCTTGCTTTCCCAAGGATACCAAAGCGCTGGCTCGTATCGGTCAGGATCATGCCGTTCCGATGCAGATCACCGAGGCCGTGATCAAGGTCAACGATGAGATCAAACGCAGCATGGTCGACAAGCTCCTCGACCTTTGTGATGGCAGCTTTAACGGCAAGGTCATCGCGGTGCTTGGTGTGACGTTCAAACCTAACACCGACGACATGCGAGACGCGCCCGCGCTGACGATCATACCCGCACTCGTGGGTGGCGGCGCCAAAGTGCGCGTTACAGACCCCCAAGGGCACCATGAGGGGGAGGCCCTGTTGCCCGGCGTGAACTGGGTCGAAGACGCCTATAAGGCCGCGCGCAATGCTGACCTTGTTGTCTTGCTGACAGAATGGAACGAATTCCGAGCGCTGGACCTTAAGAGGATTGCCAAACATATGGCGACGCCACGCATGGCAGATTTGCGCAATGTCTACGAAGGCCAAGACGCGCGCAAAGCTGGCTTTGAATCCTACGTTTCAATCGGTCGGCGTCCGCTTCATTCACATACTGATTGATTCAAAACCATCTGAAACGCCAATATTGCGCCACCATTGCGCCCGACCCAAAGCACAAGAGTTTGACAGTTAATCCCCATTACGATTGCATCAATTGGGGTGATAGCATTGTCCGTATTCAATCACGTCTCAACGGTCGAGACTGGTCCGCATTTGGATGGAATCAGCGCGCTCGCACACGCGATGATCACTGGGAAAACATACCTTTATACAGCGAGCAAGGCTGATGGCGGACTTACGGCCTATCTGCTTGATGCCAATGGCACGACATTTCATAATCAGATCGGCGCAGGGGCGAACCGCGGAACATATGGCATCAACGATCTGGATGTGGTGACGATTAATGGGCAGGATATCCTCGTGCCATCCGGCAGCTATGATGATCGGCTTGCATTTCACAAGCTGGACAGCTTCGGCGATTTTAACGGCGTGACGATCCTTGGCGCTAGCCCGTCTTTGATTGGCAGCCTAGATCATTCCGTCACGCTTCAGGTTGCGGGTAAGACATTCATGGTGTCCTCGCAACTTGGTCAGGCAGGTTTCCAAGCCTACCAGATCCGCGATGACCTCTCTCTCGAGCACAAGAGCACTTGGGGCGACACAGCCAACACCTATGCTGGCGATATTTCTGCCCTGACCTCTGCGACCATCGACGGACGCAGTTATTTCTTTGCGGCTTCGGGGCAGGATGCCGGTGTGACATGCTATTGGATGGGCCAATGGGGCAACGTTAAGGAACGCGGTTCTGCCGGCGTTTCGGACGGGCTTTGGGTCTCGGCGCCCAGCGCCCTGGAGACCGCGACCGTGGACGGCAAGCTATACCTGATCGTTGGCGCGGCGGGCAGTGGCACCCTTAGCGTGCTGCGAGTCAATAACTGGGGCAGCCTGTTCATAGAGGATCACGTGATGGATGCCCTTGATACACGCTTTGCCGGTGTCAGCGCGCTTGAGACTTTCAGCATCGGCAACCGTGCCTTCTTGCTTGCTGGCGGGTCCGATGACGGCCTCAGCCTGTTTGAAATCGAACCGGGCGGAAGCCTGTTTCACGTCGAGAGCATCCCTGACGAATTGAACACCACGCTGATGAATGTCGAAGCAATCTCTGCCACTGTGATCAACGGCGAGGTGCATGTCTTTGTCAGCGGATCACAAGCCGGTTTCACCCAGTTCACAATCGACATGGGCAATATCGCCAACACGAAATCCGGCACTGACAACGACGACATAATCAATGGCAACGGCCAGAATGATCTGATCGCTGGTAAAGACGGCAACGATACACTGGATGGCATGGGGGGCGATGACCGGATCATCGACGGCGCAGGCGTCGACACGATGACCGGCGGCGCGGGTGCGGATGTGTTCGTTTTCACCGATGATGGTCGAATGGATACGATCACCGACTTTGAAGCAGGCACAGACAAGATCGACCTGCGCGACTTTCCGATGCTCTATTCCATGGGGCAGTTCGACATGACCCAAAAAGGCTATGGCGTCTTGATCACCATCGGTGACGACCGCTTTCGGATCGAAGCGGATAGCAGCCAGTTGCTGATTGCTGACCTGACCACCGACGACTTTTTGTTCTAGCGCCCGAAGGGTAACGGCTTACAAAATAGTATCGATGCGTTCGTTTCTTTTTATCGCAATTCTTATGGAAATTGGCCCCCTGCGGGCCACCAAATCTTAACCAGCATCGCGCTAGCAATGCGGCATGATTACTTGCCGGCTCAGCCTATTCATATTCGTCGCGACCCTCGACATGGGGTCGAATTTCGCGCGCCCTATACTATGACGCAAGCGCTTATCGCCATACCAACCCTGAACGAAGCAAGCACAATTGCGCATGTCTTGGCTGATCTCTTGGCAGACGACCACCGCTTCCCGATTGTCGTGTTCGACGGTGGCAGTGCCGATTGCACCTGCGATATCGTCAACGATTTTGCGCGCCAGCATCCGCAAGTCCGCCTTTTGCACAATCACGAACGCACGCAAGCACACGCGATCAACGCGGCTGCCCGCATTGCGCAGCAGCAAGGGGCACACGTTCTTGTGCGAGTGGATGCACATGCGCGTTATCCAAAGGGATTTGTCAGCGCTCTTGTGCGGGCAATTCAGGAAAGGGGCGCCGACAGCATTGTGACTCCGCTTATCGCCATTGATCACAGCGGGCCGTGGCCGCATGCCGCCGCGGCATTGCAACGTTCCTGGCTTGGCAACGGCGGTGCGGCGCATCGCCGGACCACATCACCCGGATGGGTCGATCACGGACACCATGCGGCGTTCCGGCTCTCCGCTTTTTTGGTACTCGGCGGATACAATACCGACTTTTGCGCGAACGAAGACGCCGAATACGACCATCGGCTGACACAGGCAGGCGGGCGTATTTACCTCGATACAAACCTGCCCGTCCTATACCTGCCCCGCGCTTCTCCCGCAGCACTTTTTGCGCAGATGCGGCGCAACGGTTTCTGGCGTATGCATATGCTCCGCCACCACAACCTGCGCCCTGCTTTGCGGCAGCTCTTACCTTTGGTCGCGACAGCCCTGTGCCCATTCTCTGCAGTTGCAGGGATCGTTTGGGCACCCTTTGCGATCCCGGTAATGATCTATCTGATGGCGGTTGCCGTCACCGCCGCCACCGTCGCAAGAAAAACGCCTGCGCTGGTCCCGCGTGTCATGTTGCTTGCCATTTTTATGCATCTCGGATTCGGCCTTGGCGGATTTGCGGCCATGCGCGTTGAACGTCGCCCGCACCAATCGCGGCGGCTTATCGCATGACCACGCCAAATCTGTTCCTTGTCGCGGCCCCGCGCGCCGGTTCTACGCAACTGGCACATTGGTTGGCCAGTCATCCCGATGTGTCCTTGGCCTTGGTGAAGGAGCCGAATTTTTTCGCAGCGCACGAATTCGATCCCGATTATGTGACGGCGTCTCACCTCAATGATATTGACCCAACCCAACATGTTTCACGGCCAACGCAATTCGCCGTATTCCGCGACCCCGACCGCTATGCAGCACTTTTCGATGACATGACGACGCCATGGCGGATGGACGCATCAACCAGCTACCTCAGCTGCCCCGAGGCACCGGCCTGCATCCACACGTTCTGCCCCGTTGCCAAGGTGATCTTGTTGACCCGTGACCCTTTCACACGCGCAATATCACACTACAAACTCGCGCGACGCACAGGGCGAACACGCGCGCGGCTTGGCGATGAAATCGCGGCCGAACTGACGGGACAGTTACCACTTGCGGCCCGATATCTGCTGCGCCCTTCCCAGCAGGAATGCGGCGTTGCACGCTTTAGGGCCGCATTTGGCGATCAATCCCATCATCTTGCATTTGAAGATATGATCGATTCTCCTCGGCTTGCGCTCAATCAAATCGCCCGCTTCCTTGGCATTGATCCGCACGGCTTTGATCTGACAGCCATGGCGCGCAATTCAGGCGCCGAACCGCGTTTCGCGCGTCTGAACGCGACCCTTCTTCGTTGCGGGTTGAAAACACAAATTCGGCGCGCGCTGCCGCTTTGGGCAAAGCCGTATTTGCGGCGACTGTGGTTCGATGAAACCCACAATGCCTTCATCCACCCCAGCGACATCGCGGCACTTAGAACCGCACTGGAGTCGCCATGCGAATCTTGATCGCGCAGGCCAATGCAGCCGCCAAAGGAGGGGCTGAAGACTATGCTGACTCGCTGCGTCGTGTTTTGGTCGATGATGGTCACGCCGTCGGCACGATTGATATCAGCGGCCATACCCCCAGCGGCACCCGCCCAACCCCACGATCAATTCTGTTTCCCAATTATGCGCTTTGGAATTGGGCACAGGTGTGTCGTGTATTGCCAAAGGCCGCGCAATCCTATGACCGCGTGGTTCTTGCCTATGGTGAGGGGCCGAAACTGCCCATTCCGAGCCTTACGTTGAGGCATTCGCCAACGTTGTTTTCAACAAACCAAACACTGCTGGGCTGCATCGGCGCCCGCCCAACGATGGCCCGCCTAAACTACATCCGTATATGCGCGCGTCTTGCCGGACCGCGCGCACAGCAACACGAAACCACGACCATCACCAATACCGCATGGACAGCAGATATGATCGCGCGGCACACAGATTTTCACGCCGACGGGGTTCTTTATCCTAAGGTCGCCAAGCCATCGCCAACCGCTGCGGCGCGGCGGCCCTTCCGCATACTGATCCTTGGCCGGATTGTTCCCAACAAGCGCATCGAAATGGCGATCGAAATTTGTGATGCATTGCGCTCCCAAGGCTTCCCCATCGAGGTCGAGGTTTTGGGCCGTGCCAACTGTCGATATGCGCGCCGACTTCTGGCACGGCTCGCGGCGCGCGCTCATGTTTTGCTTTCCCCCGATGCCGACACGGCAACCCGTGCACGCGCCTTGTCCCAAGCCCGGTTTGGGTTGCATATGTTTCAAGGTGAGCATTTCGGAATTGCCGTTGCCGAAATGATCCTGCACGGCGTCGCGCCGCTTGTTTACGACGATGGCGGTGTCTGCGAATTGGTGGGTGACACGCGGCTGCGTTTCCGCGACCATCACGCAGCAACCGCAAAGCTGGCAGCGCTTTGTATGCGCCCTGATCTGGTTAATGAATTGGTGCGGGGGATGCTGCAGGGCCCTGCGTTGCGCAATGCACTCAATTTTGACGTCAATGCACGCGACTTGACCCGCGATTGGCTTGCGTCAGAAAGGGGGCGCCATGCCGCACAATAGCCGGTTGGTTTCAGCTTGGGCATTTCTGGCGGGGTTCTTCCTATGGCTACCTGCAGTCGGCCTGTCGTTCCTGCCCTTGCCGCTTCAACCGATGGATATTCTGGTCCTTGCTGGCGCCCCATTGATAGCATTGCAATGGCGATCGTTGGGCGCGGGAACGGGTATGATCGCGCTGACGTTTATCGCTTCCGTTTGCCTTAGCTTCGTCGTCGTCGGAGGCGAGGCTCTGGCCTTGCTTCACGCACTTGTTCTCGCGCTACCGTTCTTGTTGCTTGTCAGTATCGTCGCACGATCGCCCGACGCGCGCGGCTTTTTTCTGGTGGGATTTCTGCTCGCCTCTGCTGCTTCTGTCGGGCTCTTTTTTGCCCAACTCGCGATCGGCGCCGAAGCGCTTGATTTCCGCACAAACGCGGCATTCAGTCTTCCACCGCAGTATCTGCGCGGCTTTGCATTCTTCCCCGAAGTATCAACCTATGCGACGCACAGCATCATCGCACTTGCGGTTTGCCTTTGCGTTCTGTTGCATCCAAACGGCAGCAAACGCTGGCGTGGCGTGTTGAAACTGTTGGCATGTGCGCTTATTGCCGCTCTGCTGTTGAGCCGCTCAACCAGCTTCCTAGTCATCGCCCCGATGCTTTGTGCACTGGCGGCGGGCCAAGCTCGCAAGCTCGATTCACGCAGCATTCTGACGCTGTTACTTGTTTCAGGTATTTGCGTCGCAATTTTGATCGTCTTCTTCAATACGTTTTATACTGACCGCCTTGAAACCGCATCTGCGGCGCGTTCGGCATCAATGCGGTTTGCATCAGTCGTGGCAGGGCTTTCGCCGCTTTGGCGCGGCGAAACTTTTGGCGTTGGGCTTGGCGAAAATCATGAAATCCTCCGTCGTGCATTCGACATCGGTCGCGCCCTCGACCTGCGGTTCGGGCAACTGCCCAAAGGCGTAAACTCACAGATCATCGCCCGCATATTTGAAGAGGGCTGGCCTGCTGTCCTAAACATTGTGGTGGGGATGGCGTTCTTGCTACGCGGGGTTCTGAAACGCTCTGCTGATCCGGTCGTTGCCGCATTGATGGTCATTGCCGCAGGCAGCTTCCTGACAGCGCTGCTCGTCACTGGGTATCGTGGCATCTATACGAATTGGATCTGGTTGGCGGTTCCTGCCGCGCTGCTCGCGGCTCAGCAACCGGTTCGGCGCAGCACAACACCCAATGTTCGCCCAAGGATTCGAAGGTCCAACCAAAGCGTGGCGCGCCGCGCATAGGTAACATCCATCTGGACCCGATCCCGATAAGCGACCCCGTTGCGCCCGCTGACCTGCCAAAGACCGGTTATGCCGGGCCGCATCATAAAATACGCCCTCTCATATCCCGCATATTCCAGCAATTCATCGCGTGGCACGGGGCGTGGACCCACAAGGCTCATCTCGCCTGTTAGGACGTTCCAAATCTGAGGAAGCTCATCAAGACTGCTGGCCCGCAAGAAGCGGCCTAGGCGCGTCACGCGTGGATCATCCTTCAGTTTGTAAGTTTCGGCCCATTCCCGCGCTGCCGCACGATCCTGCAACAGGTGTTCGCGTAACCGTTCGCGCGCGTTCGGCACCATCGTGCGCAGTTTCCAGCAACGAAACGCGCGTCCATCCCGACCAACCCGTTCATGGCCAAAGAATCCTGCGCCGCCGTCTGATCGAACAGCAAGCCAAAGCGCGCCCACAATCGGGGCCACAACCGGCGCAAGCGCGATCACGCCAACAATATCCAGCGCCCGTTTGCCTTTGGACAGGTATCGCGCCGACCGAACTCGCAAACCATCACGATGGACAAATTCCGGGACATCAAAGACTTCGCGTTTCATAATTCACCACCAGATTTCAATCATTTGAAATTCTCCGGTTGCGGTTAAGAAATCCTCCACTTCCCCCGCCTAAAGTCGTTCAAAATTGATACTCCTGAAAGGTGCGTTGCATGAACGCTTTGCCTGACCCGACCCTGATGCAACCCAACACAACTGGTCTGTCACGCGCGCCAAATGGTGCGCCAGCGATGGAACTTGGTGACATGCTTGTGACGCTTTGGCTGGGCAAATGGCGGATTGTGTTCATGGCTATCGCGTCGGCAATCGCCGGTTTGGCATGGGCAATTGCAATCGCAGAACCGCGCTATCGTGCAATTGCGGTCGTCGTCCTGGACGGTGGCCGCGACCCTGTCGTAGAGTTTTCCGACTTTTTGCCAATGATGTCTGGCGATGCAACAGTCGTGAATACCGAGCTCGAGGTTCTGCGCTCGGTCAGTTTGCTGGCGGATGTTGTGGCGCAGGCCAATCTCACTGCCGATCCTGAATTCAATCCTGCTCTGCGTTCACCCACCATTGCCCAAACCACCATTCATACCACGCTTGATCTTCTCGGGGTGCCGCCTGCTCCACCGCTAAGCCTTGAACGAATTGAACGTCGCGCGCTCACGGCGACGATTGCATCGCTGCGCGAGGCACTGACCGTGCGCAACGTGCCCGACAGCATGGTATTTGAATTAACGCTCGAAACCGGGAATGCTGACGGGGCGGCGATGCTCGTTAATCTGCTGGCTGACCGTTATCTTGTGCGACAGCTTGAGACAAAGTTTGAGGCAACCCAGCGTGCAACGGCTTGGCTTAACGAAAAAGTGGCGGTCCTTGAAGTGGACCTTGAAGCATCGGAGAGTGCGACAAACCAATTTGCTGCGCAAATGGAGTTGATCAGCGCCGAAACGCTTGAAGTTCTGTCTCAGGACCTCAAGGGGGTGCGCGATAGAATTTCAGCCCGCCAAGCGACAATCGACCGCGGTGAGGGCGCATCAGACGCATTGGACCGGATTGGTCAGCTTCGCATTCTTGAGGCTGAACTATCCGATAAGATCGCGCGACAATCCCAGGACCTTGTCGCGCTGGAACAGCTTGAACGCGATGCGGCAGCCAACGGTCAGATCTACGAATACTTCCTCGGGCGCCTCAAAGAGACAACGGTCCAAGAGGGCATTCAGCAAGCCGATGCGCGGCTGTTGTCTGCGGCGATGATCCCCGAGGTTCCTTCGACTCCTCGTCCAACGCTTGCAACAATTCTCTGCGCGGCGGTCGGGGCTTTTGTCGCGGCTATATCTGTT
>JBLHNX010000098.1:0-8445 GCA_047622125.1 Paracoccaceae bacterium
GATCTTCTTTTTCGCAGGCCGCCCCAAAATGTTGTTGTAGTACCAGATCAGCTTGATGTTGGTTTCGTTTGCGTCCGACCCTGACAGACCGAAATACACCTTGGACATGTGATCAGGCGCACGATCCAGTACCATTTTTGCTAGCGTGATCGAGGCTTCGGTGCCGTGGCCGACGTATGAATGATAATAGGCCAATTCCTTAGCTTGGGTCGCGATTGCATCGGCGATTTCTGCGCGTCCATATCCGGCATTCACGCAGTAAAGTCCGGCGAAAGCGTCCAGCATCCGGTTGCCATCGCGATCTTCGATATGACATCCCGATCCGCCGGTGATCACGCGTTGGGGCACGTTGCCGCGCGCGAATTCGGCAAGATGGGTCGAGGGATGAAAGAAATTCTCGCGGTCCCATTGTTCAAGTTTATCATTGTGTAGCATGGCTTACCCTTCGGCTTTGGCTGCGCATCGCGCGGTTAAATATGAATGGAGCCAGTTGCACGCTTAAGGCCAGAAAAGACCCGGATTGTGAGCAGAAAGGCTCCGCTCACCCAAGCAGCAGCGCGCAATGCCTTTATTGCCAAGGTAATACCGTCGCTTATCCATGGATGATCGGAGAAAATCAACCCACGTGCGCCAAGATCGGGGTGATGTACGCAATGGCGTCATTGACGCAAACATGCCAACCACACTGCGGCGGCACGCCCGATGCGGCCCCAGACCAAGGTCAGCGGCTTGACAGGACCCATTCACAGCGCGTTACTTCGTGGACATTCAAGATGGAGCGCACCGTGACTTTCAAAGAAAGCTGCCAGCATTTGCTTGATGATTATGTGGCCTGTTATCGCGCAGGCGACGCGGTGGGATGCGCTGCCGTTTATGCGCCCGAGGCTGAACTATATTCCCCCTATGGACCCGCGGCGATTGGACGTGCTTCTATCGAAGCTGCCCATCAAGACTGGGTTGCAAAGGGTGCAGAAGGCAAACATATCGAGGTGATAAATGCGGACTGTTCCGGCGATCTTGGCTGGTGCCTTGCCCATTACAGCGAAGGTGCCACCGGCATGGGCACTTCGATGAATATTCTTGCACGCCAATCAAACGGCGATTGGTTGATCACACATTGCAGCCTGAACGAAGCCTGACGGGCGCGCGTTCCAATGTCCCAAGCTGATCAAAAGAACACCCGTTCTACGAACCAGTAAGTCCCGACGATCGCGATTGCCACGGATGCGGGCACAGCGACGATCCGGCGATAGGCGTGCAACTGATCGCGCAGGGACACCGACAACAGGCACAAGAAAAAGATCGCGGCGAGCGGAATAAAGAACACTAGCGGTGACATTTCCAACAGCGCCGACAGGCGTGGCCATGACAAGAAGCACAATGCGCCAGTCGCCAGCAGCAAGACGCCATAAAGAGCCGTCGCTTGCAGCACTTCGTTGCGGCCACGATCCACGCGGATCGCTTGCCACACGCACAGGAACATCACGGTAATCACGAACAGTTGGCCAACCTCGACGCCTATATTAAAGCCGATCAGCGCCGGCACAAAGGCACTTTCGGGCAGGCCGAATTCGGCCAAGACACTGGCAAACCCAAGGCCATGCAATAACCCAAAGCCAAAGATTATCAGCGGCCGCCACGGGTTAAGGCCCTTGGCAAAGATGTTCTCGACGGCGACATAAACGATGGATGCAGCAATCAGCGGCTCCACGATTGACCCCGGCACGTTGACATACCCCAGTGCAGCAAGCGCCAGCGTGATCGTATGCGCCAGCGTAAACGCACTGACCTGCCAGATCAGCGGACGTATCCGCGCAGCAAGGAAAAACAGGCCCAGAACGAACAAAATATGATCGAGCCCCTTGGGCACGATGTGATCAAAACCGACCGGGACATAATTCACAAACGTCTGCCACGCGCTGGCCTGATTGCCGCCCGCGATATTGATCGGATCAGACAGCGCTCCACGATCCAGATAGCCGTCATAGGGCGCGTCCACACCCATCTGACGCAGGACCAGCACGCCAAAACGCGCCTCCCATCCGGCTATGAGGCTTTGCGCGCCGTCAGGCAGCGGTGCGGTAAACGTGAACGTCGAGGCGCGCACGACATCTGTGTCACCCACCGCTGGCACGCTCACATTGCCAAGCATCATCGGTAAGTCGACGCCATCCGCTTGCAGGGTGATCGCCGCCGCCATCTGTGGCCAATAGGCGATGAACCGCGCGCTCAATTCGTCAGGCGAAAGCGCGCGCAACTCGTCATAGGCCGCGGCCTGCGGTGCTGCGCCCGTGTCATCCAGCCCGTCAAGATCAATATCGGCAACAAAGCTTTCCAGATTGGCGCTGATATCCACCCGCACCTGCCCGTCAACGACTGACAAATCACCGATCGCTGGAAGCACTTCGTGCGCTGCTGCCAATGACGCCAGCGTGAACCAAATCGCCAAGGCTGTTGACAACACGCCACCCAAGGACACCTTTGTCGCAATGCAAAAGGATTTCATCATGCGCGCGTTCATATTCGTTCTCTCTCTTATCGCCAGCCCCTTGGCGGCTCATGAGTTCTGGTTGGAGCCGCTGGACTATCAGATCGCGGATGACGGTAGACTTGAAGCACATATTGTCAACGGGCAGTCGTTTGAAGGCGTCAAATTATCCTACCTTCCGCAGCGCTTTGTGCGGTTTGAGCAGTTCGTAGGGATGCGCAGGATGCCGGTGCAGGGCCGCTTGGGATCAACCCCTGCCCTGAACGCACCACCCCTGACGCTGGGGCTGAATGTGGTGATCTATCAATCTACTACGGCGACAGTGAATTACGAAACATGGGAGAAGTTCCAACGCTTCGTCGATCACAAGGATTTCGGCGATGTCCGCGCCCTGCATGATGCGCGCGACCTACCCGCTGATGGTTTCCGCGAGGTTTATAGCCGCTATGCCAAAACGCTGATCAATGTCGGGGACGGCACAGGGGCCGACCTGCGCACGGGGCTCGAAACCGAGATCGTCGCGCTGACCAATCCTTATACCGATGATCTGAGCGAGGGCATGCGTGTGCAGGTGTTTTACGGCGACGACGTGCGCGTCGACACGCAAGTCGAGGTATTCGACAAAGCCCCTGACGACACGGTTGTCATCACCATGGTGCGCACCGATGCCGAAGGAATCGCCGTGGTCCCCGTGATCGCGGGCCATTCCTATATGCTGGACGCCGTGGTTTTGCGCGAACCCAGCCCCGAATTGGCGGCCAGCAGCAACGCAGTGTGGGAAACCTTGTGGGCTAATCTGACCTTCGGGGTTCCAGAGTAGCTTGCACTGACGCATCACCCGCGCCAAAACAACAGTATGAACAAACAACCTGATATTCTGTGCATCGGATCAGTCCTGTGGGATGTGATCGGACGTTCCTCAAGCCATATGCGCGCGGGCAGCGATGTGCCGGGCCGCATCACGCGCCTGCCCGGTGGTGTCGCGATGAACATTGCCATGACGTTGGCGCAATTTGGCATGCGCCCTGCCCTGATTTCCGCCGTGGGTCGCGACGCCGAAGGTGACGAACTGGTCACCGAGGCAAACCGCATGGGGCTGGCCACCGATTTTCTTTATCGCAGCGATGATCTGCCCACCGACGTCTATATGGCCGTCGAAGGTGCAAACGGGTTGATCGCCGCCATTGCCGACGCGCATTCATTAGAACAGGCGGGCGCGAAAATCCTGCGGCCCTTGTCTGACGGACGGTTGGGCGATGCGGCGCATCCGTTTGTTGGACCAGTCGCGCTTGACGGCAACCTGACCGAAGAACTGCTGCACGACATCGCCGCCTCGCCATTGTTTGCCGCTGCCGATTTGCGGGTCGCACCTGCATCCCCCGGCAAGGCGAAACGCCTGATGGCACTACGCAATCATCCATCTGCTACGCTTTATGTGAACCTCGAAGAAGCCGGACTGTTGTGCAACTGCGAGTTTGACGATTCCGAATCCGCCGCTGCCGGATTGATCGCCAAGGGGGCACACCGCGCGCTGGTCACCGATGGCGGTAAATCCGCCACCGAGGCAAGCGGCGCTGACATTATCACCCAAGCGCCCCCCGAAGTTTTGGTGACGCGCGTCACCGGCGCAGGTGACACCTTCATGGCCGCCCATATCGCTGCCGAACACAGCGGCGCTGATCGCGTAACGGCCCTATCGCGCGCCCTGCGCGCCGCCGCGACCTATGTTTCAGGAGAAACGCCAAGATGATCGATATCCGCTACGCCGCTGAAGTCGCCGCCGCCAAATCCGCAGGCACGCCAATCGTCGCGCTGGAAAGCACGATCATCACCCATGGCATGCCCTACCCGCAGAATGTGGAAACCGCGCGGCTGGTCGAAGACGACATCCGTGCCACGGGTGCCGTACCCGCAACGATTGCGGTGCTGGACGGTGTCTTGCACATTGGTCTTGAGACCGCAGCCCTTGACGCCCTTGGGCAGGCGCAAGACGTCGCCAAGCTGTCGCGCGCGGATTTCGCCGCTTGTCTTGCGCGCGGCGGCACAGGGGCCACGACAGTGGCCGCGACGATGATTGCGGCGCGCATGGCGGGTATCCATGTCTTTGCCACGGGCGGGATTGGCGGCGTGCATCGCGGGGCTGACACCAGCTTTGATATCAGTGCCGATTTGCATGAATTGGCACAAACGGCGGTGACGGTTGTTGCGGCGGGGGCCAAGGCCATTCTTGATCTGCCGAAAACCTACGAGGTGCTTGAAACCCTTGGCGTTCCAGTGATCGTTTACGGCCAAGACAACGTGCCAGCCTTTTGGTCTGCCACATCCGACATGCCAGCGCCCTTGCGTATGGATAGCGCCGCGCAGATCGCCCGCGCTCATCTGATACGCGGCGAAATGGGCCTGCCCGGCGGGCAGTTGATCGCCAATCCGATCCCCGCTGGCGCACAAATTCCCGCTGAAACGCTTGCGCCGTTCATTGATCAGGCATTGGCCGAGGCGGACGCACAGGGTATCGCCGCCAAATCTGTCACGCCGTTCTTGCTGGCGCGCCTGTTCGAACTGACCAAGGGCGCATCGCTCACCGCCAATATCGCACTTGTGCGTAATAATGCGCGGCTGGCAGGGGAAATCGCCTGTGAAATGACCAAGATCGCCCAAGCATAGCGATGCTTTGCATCTGGCGACTTGTGACTGGGCCTCGCAGCACATAGATCGTTAAGCGAAAAGAACGGAACAGAGCAATGACGACCCAAACCCCACCTGGACACTACCGTCGCGGATTAATCGCGCGGGTGCGCGGCAATTTCCTTGCCGGATTGATCATCATCGCGCCGATTGGCCTTACGTTCTGGCTGATCTGGACGGTCGTTGGCTGGGTCGATGCCTGGGTTTGGCCGTTCGTGCCACGCGGCTACCAACCCGAAGAATTGGTGAACTGGGTAAACCAGATGATCCGCGGCCCCGAGGCTGACCGCGTCAACGTCAACGTGCGCGGCATTGGCGTGTTCGTCTTTCTGGCCTTCACGATCTTTGTGGGCTGGATCGGCAAGGGGCTGATCGGGCGGTCATTCCTGCGCTGGGGCGAAGGGTTTGTAGAACGCATGCCTGTTGTGCGCTCGATCTATAGCGGCGTGAAACAAATCGCCGAGACCGTCTTTTCGCAGCGCGACACATCCTTCGACAAGGCCTGCCTGATCGAATACCCGCGCAAGGGCATCTGGGCGATTGCATTCATCAGCATCAACGCCAAAGGCGAAGTTAAGACCAAAATCCATAGTGAAGACGAGATAGCGACCGTGTTCCTGCCCACCACGCCAAACCCCACATCGGGCTTTTTGCTGTTTTTGCCGCGCGCGGATGTGATCGAATTGGACATGACAGTCGAAGACGCCGCTAAACTGGTGATTTCGGCGGGGCTTGTCTATCCAAACAGCGCTGACCCAAGCAAACCACCAGCCCCATCACCAGCCCCACCGGCGACCCCTAAGGCGTGATATCCGCCTACATAATCGGTTTTACAACGGCATTTGCTCTGATTCTTGCGATTGGCGCGCAGAATGCGTTTGTGCTGCGCCAGGGGCTTTTACGTCAGCATGTGTTTTGGCTGTGCCTGTTCTGTGCCGCATCCGATGCCCTGCTGATCACCGCCGGTGTCGTCGGATTTGGCGCTATTGTCGCCCGCTTTCCAGCCCTGCCTGTGGTTATGACCTACGGCGGGGCGGCGTTTCTGTTCGTCTATGGCGCGATGCGGTTTTGGGCGGCGTGGCAGGGGAACTATGCGCTGACGCTCGCAGGGAAGTCCGCCAGCCTTGGTGTGACGCTGGCAACGGCTGCAGCATTTACCTGGCTCAATCCGCATGTCTACCTGGATACGCTGGGGTTGATCGGCGCCATTTCGACAGAGTTTCCTGAAAAATTCGTCAAATGGGCATTTGGCTTTGGCGCGGTCACGTCATCCTTCGTGTTTTTCTTTTCGCTTGGATATGGCGCGCGCTTGCTGGCACCGATCATGCAATCAAGGCGCGCGTGGCAGGTCTTGGACGTGATTATTGGCGTGGTTATGTGGGCTCTCGCACTCAAGCTTATCAGCTGACTAGGGTTGCCGTGCGACAAAGCCGCGTTTTTTCCCCGCAAATTTGGGTTGCGCTTGTCCCGAGTGTCGGGAAAACTCGGTCTATTGAAACCAACCTTAGGGGGATACTATGAAAAATCTTGCTCTCGCAGCCGCTGCTGCACTCGCAATCACCGCAACAACCGCAACTGCTGGCGGCATGTCCCAGCCTGTAATGGAAATGGACCCAGTCGTGATCATGGAAGATCACAGCGGTTCGTCTTCCAGCGCCGGCCTGATCATTCCACTGATCCTGATCGCACTGATCGCTGCTGCCGCTTAATTGCGCTTATATGTTTTGCGGATTGGGCACCTTCGGGTGCCCTTTTTGCGTTAGGCAAACATCGCCCGTAGATCGACGGTTTCGCGGGTGTTCAGATCATCGAAATGCGCCGTCAGGAATGCATCAGCCGCCGCTTGCCCCGCCGCCTTGAGCCGCGCAAGAACCACAGGTGCGGCGAGCGTTTTCGTCGCGACGTTTAGATCATTCATCAGCGGGTCATCAGCGATCATATGCACGAGCACGCGCTTCATCTGACCTTGGGCAATCTTTCCGTCCGCAATCAGGCGGTCCACGAAATCAATCGCCCGTAATTCGCGCAAAAGCGATGAATTAAAGCTGATTTCGTTAATCCGATTCTGGATCGACTGCGGGTCAGTGGGCAAGTCGTCGCGCCATAGCGGGTTTATATTCACCACCAGAATGTCGTCGGGCAAATGCATCTCGAACAGCGGGAAAAGCGCAGGGTTGCCGGTATAGCCACCATCCCAGAATGCCTCGATCTTGCCGGTTTGCGGGTCTTTGAATTCAACCGCGCGGAACATTGTCGGCAAACAGGCCGAGGCAAGGATCGCCTGCACACTTACATCCGCGCCGGTAAAAACACGTATCTTGCCGCTGCGCACATTCGTCGCACAGATGTGGATTTCGGGGCCTTCGGACGCACAGACATCATCAAAATGCAGCTGCGATACGATCTTTTCCAGCGGATTGCTGCTCGACGTGCCAAAGGCATATGGCGACATCACCCGCGCGGCCGCATCAAGCATCGCAAACGCCGGCGAATAGGACATCATTTGCGCCATAAGCTTTGTTGACGGGCCAAAGGCGGCGACCCAATCGGCAAAACGCGGATCGTTGATCGCGCCCACCTGCCCCCAAAGCCAGTCAAGGTTCTCGCGCGCGCCTTGCGCCCCGCCCTTGATAATGCCTGCCTTGAACGCCGCCGCGTTCAGTGCACCTGCACTGGTGCCGGAAATCGCGGCAATTTCTATCCGGGGCTCATCCAACAGCCGATCCAGCACGCCCCAGGTAAACGCGCCATGCGCGCCGCCACCTTGCAGGGCAAGGTTAATGCGTTTGATCAAAGTGCTGTCCAACCACCATCGACGCTGATTGTCGTGCCGGTGATTTGCGCTGCGGCGTCGGAACACAAGAACACTGCCGTGCCGCCCAACTGTTCGACGGTCGCGAATTCTTTGGAGGGCTGGCGCGTTAGCATGACATCTCTGATCACGTCCTCGCGTGACATGTCGTATTCTTTCATGGTGTCGGGGATTTGGCTTTCGACCAAGGGCGTCAACACATATCCGGGGCAAATCGCATTACAGGTGATCGGTTCGCGTGCTGTTTCCAGCGCGACTGTCTTGGACAAGCCGACAACCCCGTGTTTCGCTGCGATATAGGCAGATTTGAACGGCGACGCGGTTAACCCGTGTGCCGAGGCAATATTGATCACCCGCCCCCAGCCGCGCTTGCGCATATGTGGCAGGGCCGCAGCAGTGGTGTGAAACGCCGATGACAGGTTGATCGCAATGATCGCATCCCACTTTTCGGTCGGGAATT
>JBLHNX010000099.1:0-8426 GCA_047622125.1 Paracoccaceae bacterium
TGGCTTGCCCAGAAACAGCGTGCGCGATTGCGGGCATTGATAGCGCCGGTGCGCGCCGGCAATTTCAAAGAACGTCGCCTCGCCGGTGCGCAGCGGCGTGTCGTCCCACGTAAGATGCGGTGCCGTCGCATCAAGGCCAGAGGGCGCCATGGGCACAATCGCCGGATAATCGCCCCAGTGCCCGCCCGCCCCGCTGATTCCGGTGTAATAAATTTCTGCGATCAACTTGTTCTTGGGCAGGCCCGGTTCGGCCACTTCAACGATACGCGCATGCATGGCCGTTACGATTTCGGCAGCGCGTCGCATATAGGTAATCTCGGTCGGGCTTTTGATCGCGCGTTGCCAGTTCACAAGGCCGGTTGTGTCGCTAAATGTCGCCTTTGCACAGTGTTTTAGCAAAGTTCCATAGGCCGCCGCACTGAAGTAATAATTGTCCATTTCAACGCCAACGCGCCCGGTCGCCCAACCCCGCGCAGCCAAAAGGCGCGACAGGTCTTCCATTGGATGTTTGTCAGGGTTTTGCACATAGGTATCGTCATAACCGTGCACGCAGTCCTCATCCATAAAGACGGTGCGCAGCGCGCCTGCGCCATCCATCGCGCGCCCCCACCAAAGTGGATCGCTATCCAGCGTCAAGATGACCGCCTGATGCACATAAAACGACCAGCCGTCATAGCCGGTGAGCCATGCCATATTGGAAGGATCGCTGACAATAATCGTGTCCACGCCCGCCGCAGTCATCGCCGCGCGGGTCTTGGCGATACGGGCGTGGTATTCTTGATCGGTAAAGGACGGGCTGGTGCGTGTGCTGGGCATGAAATGAACTCCGCTAAGGTATTTAGCGAACGCTGGCGCAAGCAGGGGATCAAATCCAGAGGAATATCGCGACTTGTCCGTGTTTCTGGAACTTTTCTGTGAAAGCTGCTGCCAAAAAATAGGCACCGAGCCGCAAATTTAGGATGGCCGCGATCCGAAGTTTCCCTTTATTTGCAACCGCCTTCACGCTATAGGTGTATCGACGGTATTGTTTTAACGTCAATGGGTACGAGTTGGGCCACATCACACCGCAGGGGAAATTTGGTCGTGATCAAGTCGAAATCAACTGATGCAGCCGCGATCATACTTGTGGTCGGCGGGCTTGATGCCTGGACCACGTCCGGACAGACGATTCCCAGGGCCGATGGGTTTCATTTTCTTGAAATGACCGATGTGACATCGCACACCTTGGCCACCATTCAGCCTGATGTTGTGCTTTGCCCTCTTATGTCGGGCAGGTTCGACGCGATTGAGTTGGCCGAGCAGTTATCAGAGCTTGGCTTTACCGGACGTTTGCGTGCGCTGGTGACAGACCTTCCCAACCCGCAAGCGGTGAGCCGCGAAATTCGCAATGCCTGTCCAAGGATTGATTTTGACGTCTTGGTTCTCGAAGTGGACGTCCTGGACAAGACCGCCTAAAGCGCCCGCAATCCACGGGCAAAACGACGCGCGTTTTCTTGATAGCTCAGGGCCGATGCACGCAATCCGTTAATCGCCGCCGCATCCAATTCGCGCACAACACGCCCCGGTGCACCCATCACAAGACTGCCATCAGGGATCACCTTACCTTCGGTCACAAGCGCACCTGCACCAATCAGGCAGTTTTTGCCGATCACCGCCCCGTTCAGCACCGTCGCGCCCATCCCTATCAGGGAATTGTCGCCAATCGTGCAGCCATGCAGCATCGCCTTGTGGCCGACCGTGCAGCCTGCACCGATTGTCAGCGGAAAGCCCATATCGGTGTGAAAGACGCAGTTTTCCTGCACGTTGCTGCCCGTGCCAACAGTGATCATCTCATTGTCGCCGCGCAGGGTGCACCCAAACCAGACAGAACTGTCGGGCGCGCAGGTCACCTTGCCGATCAGATTGGCATCGGGCGCAATCCATGCGGTATCGTCGATCTGTGGCTGGTCATCGCCAAGTGCGTAAAGGGTCATGTGCGGCTCCCGAACTCGTCCTGCAGGTCGCGCACGAAATCGTTCAAGCCCTCTTGGCGTTCACGGCGCAAGCGTTCAGCCACAAGGATCGCGCGGACTTGTGCGGCGCAGGCGTCCATGTCTTCGTTAACCAGAACGTAGTCGTATTCGGCCCAGTGGCTTACTTCATCAAGGCTTTTGGACATGCGATCATTGATCACGTCGTCACTGTCTTGTCCGCGTGCGCGCAGGCGCTGCTCAAGGGCGGCCATGCTTGGCGGCAGCAGAAAGATCGACACCACGTCATTACCAAGCGAGGAGTTGCGAATTTGCTGCCCGCCCTGCCAGTCGATATCAAACAGCGTGTCCTGTCCGGCACCCATCGCGGCCTTCACTGGCGCTTTGGGGCTACCGTACAGGTTGGTGAAAACCTCGGCGTGTTCCAGCATTTCGCTGCTCGCAACCATCTCGCCAAATTCTTCACGGGTACGGAAATGGTATTCGCGTCCGTCCTGTTCGCCCACGCGCGGCGGGCGGGTCGTGGCAGACACCGAAAAGGCGATGCTTGGATCCCATTCGCGCAACATGCCTGCCATTGTGGATTTTCCCGCGCCCGAAGGCGACGACAAGATGATCAAAAGGCCGCGTCTTTTCATGGGGTTACTCCACGTTTTGAATCTGTTCACGCATCTGGTCGATGACCGCCTTGAGGTCAAGACCGATCGCAGTCAGCGCGCTTGACCCTGCTTTTGAACACAAGGTATTTGCCTCGCGGTTGAATTCCTGTGCCAGAAAATCAAGTTTTCGCCCCGATGGTCCGTCCGCTGCGACCAGAACGCGCGCCGCGCTCACATGGCTGCGCAAACGGTCGATTTCTTCGGTCACGTCTGCTTTGACAGCCAGCAGCGCAAGTTCTTGTGCCACGCGGCCATCGTCCAGATCATCGGCGTCCTGCATCACGCGCTTTAACGCGGTGGTCAGGTTCTTTTGCACTTCGGGGCGGCGATCATCGGCGGCTTTAGCAGCCGCCTCGGTCAGGGTGGCAATCTGATCAAGTTGCGCCGTGATAATCTGTTGTAGTGCGCCGCCTTCGCTAGCGCGCATCGCAGCGAAATCATCCAGCATCACGTCCAAGGCATCCCCAAGGGCGGCGATCAGTGCGCTATTGTCGGTGTCTTCGGGGCGGACTTGGGTGATGACACCGCGCTGGTTCAAAACATCTGCCGCCGTGGCTTGCGCAAGGGTGACACCCATCGCAAAGGCGCGTTCCTGCACCAGATCAAGCGCGCCCAGCACGCGGTCCAATTGGGTCTCGTCCAACTGCAACGTGGCGGTGCTGTCTTCGCGGGTCAGGCGCAGGTTCATGGTGACATTACCACGCGCCACCCGCGCGCTAGTTGCTTTGCGCAAGCGCGCTTCGAGATCACCAAGGCCTTCGGGCAAACGCAGGCGCAGATCGAACCCGCGCGCGTTAACGCCGCGCACGTCGGCGGTCCAACTTACCGGCCCTTCGGCCCCCTGCTGGCTGGCAAATGCGGTCATGGACTGGATCACGGCGCGGCCTTTCGAAATTGCTGTGGGCACCTAATGCCAATCACCGCCACGGGGCAAGCCCCGCCCATGTGGTTAACGGTGAGCGTTAACCTATTAAGACTTTGTTTAGTGAAAAATCGCGACAAATCTGCGACCTTAAGGAAGTGTTAAGAACTGCCACAGCGCACTGCTGCCGGCAAGATCATCGACAGGAGGATTGCAATGCTCGACATCACCACACAAAGCGGCGCGGAACGTGACGCGAAAAGTAACGCGAAAAGTAACGCGGAAATTGACGCGGAAATTGACAATGGGCGCGCCTGTCTAAACGCTCTTGAAGCCTATTGGAACGACCTGTTTCGCGCACAGCGCGTGCCCCAGCGGCGCGATGTGGATCCTGCACAGATTGATCATGCACTGCCCTCGGCGTTTCTGGTGCAGCGGGTCGCCCCTGGCGTTGCGCGGCTTCGCGTGTCTGGTCAGCGGGTCAATGCCTGCCTTGGGATGGACGCGCAGGGCATGCCGCTGTCGACGTTTTTCCTGCCCTCGGCGCGCGCCGAATTAACCCGTGCATTGGAGCAGGTGTTCACCACCCCTGCCCTTGTGGAGCTGCCGATTGTATCGCCGCGCGGCATTGGTCGGCCACTGTTGCGCGGGCGGCTGTTATTGCTGCCACTGGCCGATGATTACGGCGAAGTTACCCGTGCCTTGGGGGCAATGTGGGTTGGTGGCGATCTGGGGCGCGGCCCGCGCCGGTTTGAATTTGGCAATGGCGCGCAGCGCTGTCAGGCCCTTGATCAGCGCACGAAATTGGCCGCTGTCAGTGAATGCAGTGCGCCACGCAAAAGGCCGGACACCATGCGGCGACCGGCCCTGCAATTGGTCGTCAATAACGACGCCTAGACAGCTTTGGATTGGGCCATCACCGTGCGGCGCGCCGACAGTTCTTCGGCCACAAGAAACGCCAGTTCCAACGACTGCGATGCGTTCAAACGCGGATCGCATGCGGTGTGATAACGATCTGACAGGTCTTCGTCGGTCACAGCGCGCACCCCGCCGGTGCATTCGGTGACGTCAGCGCCGGTCATTTCGAAATGTACGCCACCGGGCACAGTGCCTTCGGCGTTATGCACTCCAAAGAATTCACGCACTTCGCGCAGCACGGAATCAAACGGGCGGGTTTTGTAGCCCGTCGATGATTTGATCGTGTTGCCATGCATCGGATCGCAGGTCCAAACCACGTTGGCGCCTTCTTCTTGAACGGCCTTAATCAGCCGTGGCAGATGTTCGCCCACCTGCCCCGCACCAAAGCGCGCAATCAAGGTCAGACGACCCGCTTCGTTTTGCGGATTCAGTTTCGCCATCAGCGCCTTAAGGTGGCCTGTGGTCATGCTTGGGCCGCACTTCAACCCAATCGGGTTTTGTACACCGGCACAGAATTCCACATGCGCGCCGTCAGGCTGACGTGTGCGATCACCGATCCAGACCATATGGCCGGACCCTGCAAGCCACTTGCCGGAGGTGGAATCAAGACGTGTCAGTGCCTCTTCGTATTCCAGCAGCAGCGCTTCGTGACTGGTGTAGAATTCGACAGTTTCAAGCGCATGCGAGGCTTCTTTACGGATGCCCGCAGCTTCCATGAAATCAAGCGTGTCGCTGATCCGGTTCGCCATTTCGCGGTATTTTTCCGCCTCGTCGCCTTGGGTAAATCCAAGCGTCCAAGCATGCACCTTGTGCACATCTGCGTAGCCACCCGTCGAAAACGCGCGCAACAGGTTCAGCGTTGCTGCGGCTTGCAAGTAGGCTTGCAACATTTTGTCAGGGTTTGGAATACGGGCTTCGGGGGTAAAGTCCAAATCGTTAATGATGTCGCCACGGTAGCTTGGCAGTTCCACGCCATCCTTGGTTTCCATGTCGGCACTGCGCGGCTTGGCAAACTGGCCCGCCATACGGCCAACTTTGACCACGGGCACTTTGGCGCCGTAGGTCAGCACCATGGCCATTTGCAGCATCACCTTAAAGGTGTCGCGGATGCCGTCAGCACTGAAATCAGAAAAGCTTTCGGCGCAATCGCCACCCTGAAGCAGAAAAGCCTCGCCACGCGACACAGCGCCAAGCTGTGCTTTCAAGCGGCGTGCCTCGCCTGCAAAAACCAGTGGCGGATAAGTTGAAAGCTTGGCCTCGACGGCGTTCAATGCTGCGTTATCCGAATATGTGGGCATTTGGATCCGGGGCTTTTTGCGCCAGTCAGATTTTTGCCATTCCACCATGGGTTTGCTCCGTTGTATTAGCATTAAGCCGCCAAGTTAGCGGTATCAGAACCCGCTTATAGACAGACAAGCGCGAGGGGCCAATGGCAAAAGGTACGCGATTACCTCGCGATTGCGCGCTTGACGCTTGATCCGGCCTGTCAAACCTGATCAGGTCGAAAAATCCGCGCATCTGAAAGCGCACAAAAGGGTCGCAAATGGAAACTCGGCACGAAATCGTTGAGGTGGACACCGCTGGAACAAAGCAACGTCGTTTTGTCTTTGTGTTGTTGAACAATTTTACGATGCTTTGTTTTGCCAGTGCTGTGGAAAGCCTGCGCATTGCCAATCGTATGTCGGGCAAGGAACTCTATTCTTGGATGCTGATTGGTGAAGGCGGCGAAAGCGTGACCTGCTCGAACGGCTCGGAGTTCAAATTGCAGGCCGACCTTATCGAATTGAACCGTGACGACACGGTGATGATTTGTGGCGGCATCGACGTGCAGTCTGCCACAACCAAAAAGGTTCTTAACTGGATGCGGCGCGAAGCACGGCGCGGCGTTATCATGGGCGGGCTTTGCACCGCGGCCTATTCTTTGGCCAGGGCGGGGCTCCTGAACGGCAAGAAGGCAACGATCCACTGGGAAAATCAGGACAGCTTTGCCGAAGAATTCGAAGACGTCACGCTCACCAAGTCTGTGTTTGTAGTTGATGGTAACCGGATTACGACCGCTGGCGGCACGGCCTCGATTGATTTGATGCTTAAGGTGATTGCGGATGACCACGGCGAAGACCTTGCCAATGCGGTTGCCGATCAGCTGATCTATTCCAGCATCCGCACCGATCAGGATACGCAACGCCTGTCGATCCCGACGCGGATCGGCGTGCGTCACCCGAAACTGTCGCGGGTTATTCAGGCGATGGAACAAAACATCGAAGAACCGATCAGCCCCTCCGTGCTTGCCAAAGACGTGGGCATGTCCACGCGGCAGCTGGAACGGCTGTTCCGGCGCTACCTCAATCGCTCGCCCAAGCGCTATTATATGGAACTGCGGCTGCAAAAGGCGCGCAATCTGCTGATGCAGACGGATATGAGCGTGATCAACGTGGCGCTGGCTTGCGGCTTTGCTTCGCCCAGCCATTTCTCAAAATGCTATCGCGCGCACTATAATACGACGCCATATCGCGAGCGGGGCGCGCAGGCTGCGCGGCTGTCTATTTGACGTTTCGCGAATCAACCTCCAGCAATGCTGCGCTAACTATCCTGTAATATATGGATAAATAGTACCGCACTTCATCGCGCTTTTCTTTACCAAACAATCTACATAGTCTGCACTCAGCATACCTAAAGGGAGATTAAGAATGAACAGAATCACAATTTGGATCTTGGCGTTAATCGTCGCGATCGCTGCCGGATTCTTTGGCTGGTATCAGCCCAAGATGCGCGCACAAGAAGATGCAGCGGCGGCCGCGCTGGCTGCCGAGCAAGCTGCGGCGCAAGCCGCTGCTGAAGCAGAGGCTGCTGCGTTGGCCGAAGCCAACATGATCAAGATCGGCATCATCCTCGGCTTTACTGGCCCACTGGAATCCATCACGCCTGCTATGGGTGCGGGTGCTGAACTGGCGATCGCTGAAGTCAACGCCGCTGGCACGCTGCTTGGCGGTTCCGCTGTCACAGGGATCCGCGCTGACTCGACTTGCATCGACGCGGCTGCTGCGACTGCTGCTGCCGAACGTCTTGTCACATCTGATGGCGTACACGCGATCATGGGTGCTGACTGTTCCGGTGTTACTGGCGCGATCCTGCAAAACGTTGCACGCCCCAATGGCATCGTGATGATTTCGCCATCCGCCACATCGCCTGGCCTGTCGACTGCCGAAGACGATGGTTTGTTCTTCCGTACAGCCCCGTCTGATGCGCGTCAGGGTGTTGTGATGACCCAGATCCTTATGGATCGTGACATCAGCGAAGTTGCACTGACCTATACCAACAACGACTACGGCAAGGGTTTGGCTGACAGCTTTGAAGCTGCTTTCATCGAAGCTGGCGGCACAGTCACAATCAGCGCGGCGCACGAAGACGGCAAAGCCGACTATTCTGCTGAAGTTGGCGCGCTGGCATCCGCTGGTGGTGAAGTTCTCGTCGTGGCCGGTTACACCGACCAAGGCGGCAAGGGCATTATCCAAGCATCGCTAGATTCAGGTGCATTCGATACGTTCGTCCTGCCCGACGGCATGGTTGGCCAGCAGTTGGTTGACGATATCGGCGACGCACTGAGCGGCTCGTTCGGTCAGGTCCCCGGTACAGACAGCCAAGGCGCTGAGTTGTTCCAGGCTATGGCAACCGAGGCCGGCTTTGACGGCACAGGCGCGTTCGCGCCAGAAAGCTATGACGCGGCTGCGTTGATCATGCTTTCCATGGCTGCTGCTGGGTCTTCCGCTTCGGCTGACATCAAAGATCACGTGATGGACGTGGCCAACGCACCGGGCGAAGAAATCTTCCCGGGTGAATTGGCCAAGGCGATCGAAATCCTCGCAGCTGGTGGCGACATTGATTATGTCGGTGCGACTGCGGTGGAACTGATCGGTGCTGGCGAATCTGCTGGTAACTACCGCGAAATCGAAATCGGCGACGGTGCGATCAACACGGTACGTTTCCGCTAAGATCGGTACGTTTGACACTGCGCGGCCC
>JBLHNX010000100.1:0-8413 GCA_047622125.1 Paracoccaceae bacterium
CATGCAAATATCGGGTTGTTGAAGGCGGCTGATCGCTTCGACCCTGACAAGGGGTTTCGTTTCTCCACCTATGCCGCATGGTGGATCAGGGCGGAAATCCAGGACTACAAGATCCAGGGTTGGTCGCTGGTGAGGCTTCCGAATTCAGCGTCCAGCCGCAAGTTGTTTCATAATCTGAAACGTGTCGAAACCCGACTTGTGGCAACCGGTGAAGTTCCACCCGAACGGCTTGTTGACCGGATTGCGACTGAGCTCGCGGTTACGCCCGAACAGGTTGTGTCGATGCAACAAAGACTGGCCGCCCCGGATGGGTCCCTAAATCGCCCCGTCGGTGACGATGGTGGCACAACACAACTACAAGATCTGCTTGAGGACCCTAATGCGGACGTCGAAAAGGAAGTTGGCGAACGTTTGGATTCTCGCGTCTTCTGGGCCACAATGTCCACCTATCTGGACCGGCTTTCCAAGCGGGAACAGGAAATCATCATTGAAACCTATGTGTCCGACACACCAAAAACGCTCCTCGAGTTGGGCCATAGGTTCGGCGTTTCCCGCGAGCGTATCCGCCAGATCCGCGAAGCGGCTCTTACGCGACTGCGTGCATCGTTTGCGGATGCTGCGGCCTCCTGATGGAGGCATAAACACAAACATCTGCAAATTCGCATTGCAAAAAAACACATCTCGATCGCACAGCGCGTGCAGCCCGTTCTTGTCACGCTTGGCTTAGATATAGGCGATCGTCACATTTTCCGGCGCTCGCGCAAGGCAAATTGCTTAACCAAACGGTGCTTTTTATGATCCCATTTTTGCGTTCGCGGGGGCAGTTGTATTTCGGCTGCGACTTGCGGTGCATCTGCGGCTCTTGCAATCGCCTTGGCGCTGCCACCGCGCTCTGATCGCGAGCAGGGCACTCTGTTTGTTGTGATCGCCGTCACCGTTCTTTCCACAATCGCCATGGTCGCCCACCCGGTCTTGGTTCAGGCAATGGGTCTGAACGACCTTAAAAGTGGATTTCTGATCGGTGCAACGATCCATGACGTCGCGCAGGTTGTTGGCGAAGGCTATTTGATCAGTGACGAGTCCGGCGTGATTGCAACGTTCGTTAAAATGGTGAGGGTCGCGTTGCTGCCCGTGGTGATGCCCACCAAACACCGGATTGATATGATGACGTGCCACGAACTGCGGGCAATAGATCAGTCAAAGGGGCATCGCCGCCTGCATCCGACGAGACCGGCCACGGCTGAACGACAAGTGGCATCTCGATAGGGGTGTGATCCCGATCAACGGCGGTGTGCTTGATATCTTTGTCCAGACACGCCGCAACACGGAGGCCATGAAGCACTTTCTGGCAAGGCTGATCGTTTAATTTTGGCCCCCTTTGTTCGCTGGAATGACGCGAATGGAGAAAGCGGTTTGTAGAAGTGTTCTGTCTTCTAGGAGGTGAGTTCGTCGCACATGATCAATTGACTTTGCGCTGTTGGAGGCAGTGTGTCGGTTCATGAAACCGAAAATTCTGACGACACTCGCCACCTATGATCGCCAGCAATTCGCCAGTGACGTGGTTGCGGGTGTGACAGTGGCAATGGTTGCCCTACCGCTGAGCCTTGCGATCGCCATTGCCTCGGGGGCAGGACCCGAAAAAGGGTTGGTGACGGCGATCGTTGCGGGCTTCCTGATATCCGTGCTCGGTGGCAGCCGCGTACAGATCGGTGGGCCGACGGGCGCGTTTATCGTTGTCGTGTTTGGTGTCATTGCCGAACATGGCTATGACGGGCTTGTTCTTGCGACTTTGATGGCCGGGATCATCATGTTGGCCGCTGGGTACCTAAGGGCGGGCAACCTCGTCACTTATGTGCCCGAGCCGGTCATAAACGGTTTCACAATCGGGATCGGGATCATTATTGCAACCAGCCAGATCAAGGACTTTTTCGGCTTGCCGATGCCGCAACCGCCAGCAGAATTCATTGCGAAGGTCGATGCACTTTGGTCAGCCAGAGATGCGGTGAATTTTCAGGCATTGGGGATTGGCCTTGCCGCCATGGCAATGATCGTGGGGTTGCGCCGTATGGTACCAAAGTTTCCGGGTCTCATCGTCGCGGTCGGGATTACATCAGCAATTGTTGCCCTGGCCCCACTGTCGGCGGACACTATATTTTCCCGGTTCGGCGCCTTGCCAAGCACGCTGCCTATGCCTGCTTTTCCCGAGATCAGCGTTGAACGGATCATCGAACTGCTTCCCTCTGCCCTTGTCATTGCATTTCTTGCCAGCGTCGAATCCCTGCTGTCTGCGATGGTCGCCGACAAGATGATCGGCGGCCATCACAGGCCAAACGCCGAAGTGTTTGCGCAGGGTTTTGCCAATATCGCCTCGGCGCTGTTTGGTGGTCTTCCTGCGACGGGAGCCATCGCGCGGACGGCGACGAACGTGCGCGCGGGCGGCAAAACCCCAGTTGCGGGGATCGTTCACGCGTTGACCATTCTGCTTGTTATGCTGCTGGCGGCACCGCTTGCTGGCTATCTCGCGATGCCGGCCCTTGCAGGGTTGTTGATCCTGACGGCCTGGAACATGAGCGAACCGCAGAAATGGCGCGGCTATATGCAGGCGCGGGCGTCGGATCGGGTCCTGCTTATTGTGACGCTGGTTCTGACCGTATTCGCGGACCTCACAATCGCGATCGGGGTCGGTGTGGCGTTCGGTCTTGCTTTACGATTGCGGCGGCAGAATGCCGAAATGGAGAAAGACTGGACACCACCTGATCGCTGATCAGCCGCGCGGCTATGTCAAGGATCACAAGATGAGACCGGAAGCCCGATGCGGACTTCAAAGCCATCCTCCTTGCCCACGCGGGGGGAATTGAGGAAAAGCTCACTCCCGATCCGCTCTGAAATTGCTGCAACAATCGCAAGGCCAAGACCGCTTCCGGTGGTGTTGTGGTCTGCACGTTCAAAACGGGTGATCAGGCTGTGCAGTTTCTCTTTGGGCACGACAGGCCCTGCGTTTGCCACGCGCAATGTACCATCTGGTGACAGCGAAACGTCTATTGGTGCCGTTTCTGCGCCGTGGCGGATCGCGTTTTCAATCAGGTTGCGACACAAGATTCCAAAGGCGTCCGGGTCGAGATCTGATATGACGGGTCCATCCGGAAGCGTAAGCGCGATGCGCCCCGATGATGTCGCGCGTTCTATCTCTTCGACAATAATTGTTGCGATGCCACGCAGGTCCGAGGTTTCGTCGAGCCGCAGGCGGCCTCCTTCTGCGCGCGCCAATTGCAACAGCCTCTCCGACAGTCGGGTGAGCCGTTTCAGTGTGGACTCGATGTCTGCCGCCCGTGCAGCGGCGGCACGGTCACCTGTTTCCGATTGCAGCCGCTGCGCCTGCGCGATGGCCCCGGCTAGGGGTGTTCGCAGTTCATGGGCTGCATTGGCAGCAAAGCTGCGTTCGGCGTCGAACGCCTCTTTCAAACGCCCAAGAAGTCCGTTCAGGGTTGTCGCCATCGGAACAATTTCCGATGGAATGCCCGTCGTCGGGACCGGCGACAGGTCGCGTGCGTCGCGTGCACCAATCCCTTCGCGGAAGCGGCGAATGGGGCCAAGACCTGCCCGGACCGCAAGCACAATGGCAAGCAGCGCAAGTGGTATCACCACCAAAATTGGTAGGCCAAGACCTATCTGGATTTCGCGTGCAACCGCGGCGCGATGGTCCAGCGGTTCGGCCACCGAAATGCGAACGCTGCCCTGCAAGGCATCATCGTTATAAAGTCTGTGGGTCGGTGTCTGCCGGAATCCTGTCCCGTCATAGGGGGGGAATACCTCGGGGTCGGCGGCGTGCGATTGCAGCAGGATGCGCCCAAGCGCGTCCCGCACGATATAGGTGAAAAATTCGGAATGGTCGCGGATTGCACCTAGGCGTTGGGTGACACCATCATCTTCGCGGCCGACGATTTCTTGCACGGCCAATGGCAGCAGGCGTTGCGCAGTTTCCTGCAGGGCAGAGTCAAATACCTCGTCCATTTCATGCCGCAAGTTAACGGCCGTCACTGTGGCAGTGCCGATCCATAACAGTGTTAGCACAATGCCCAGTGAAAGGCCTAAACGGGCTTGAAGGCTGCGTGGAAACCTCATGACGTGCCCAGACGGTAGCCCATGCCGCGTTCGGTCTGGATCACGTCAGCCCCCAGTTTCTTGCGCAGGCGGCTGACATGGACTTCGATGGTGTTGCTTTCGATTTCGGCCCCGAAGGCGTAAAGTTTGTCCTCAAGTTGCGTCTTTGAAAGCAGTTGACCCGGGCGTGCCAGAAATGCATCAAACAGCGCCCATTCGCGGGCGGTCAGTTGTACCGCTTTGCCGTTTTTGTGGACGCTGCGCGCCGCAAGATCGATGTCCAGCGCGCCATGGGTAATGATCGGGTTTGGATTACCGCTATATCGCCGTGCGACGGATCCGATCCGCGCTGAGAGTTCGGTCAGGTCGAACGGTTTGACAAGATAATCGTCAGCACCGGCATTCAGCCCTGCGATCCGGTCCGAAATCTGGTCAAGTGCGGTCAGAATGATCACCGGCGTCACGTCACCGCGGGATCGAAGGGTCTTCAGAAAACCGATGCCAAGGCCATCAGGCAGCATCAGGTCAAGTAGGATCAGATCATAGGCGGCCACCGCCATTGCATCGGCCGCCGCATCAAGCCGCGAGACCCAGTCCACGGACTGCCCGTCGGCGGCGATCTGGTCGCGCACGGCGGTCCCCAGAACGGTGTCATCCTCGATCAGAAGAATACGCATGGCTTTCGGGTCCCTTTATTTCACAAGCCGTCTTGATCCACCTTGCTGACGCGAGACTGACGCATATCAGCGGGCGTGCTTCAGGAAGCTGTCAGGTTGGTGGCGCATGATCTGGTTAAGTTAGACGCAATCTGGAGTTTGCAGCATGAAGAAGACACTGACAATGCTCGCCGTTTTCGCGACTCTTTCAGCGGGGTCGGCGGTTGCCGATGAAGATGCCTGTATTGTCCCCATGGCCGACTGGCAGCCGCGCGAAGCGTTGGTCCAGATGGCGGCGGACAATGGTTGGACCGTGCGCCGCATCAAGATCGACGATGGCTGCTACGAAATCTACGGCCGTGACGCGGAAGGGCGACGGATCGAGGTGACGATCCACCCGCAGAGCCTGCAGGTGATTGAATTGGAGTACGAGGATCATGACGATGAATTAGAGGACGAGGATCATGACGATGACTGAAACACCCGCATCCGCAGCCCAAGGGTCTAAGGCAATGCTGCGTATCTGGGACCCTCTGATCCGGGTCTTTCACTGGAGTCTGGTTGTCGCTTTTGTCGTAGCCTATCTTAGCGCCGAGGACCTTAGCACGGTACATGAGATCGCTGGCTACGTTGTCGCGGGTCTGATTGCGTTCCGGTTGATCTGGGGCTTTGTCGGCAGCAAATACGCCCGTTTCTCTCAATTCTTGCGTGGGCCGTCGAAAACGATCGGCTATATCGGCGATGTCGTGCGCGGCAAGGAACATCGATACCTTGGCCACAACCCGGCAGGGGCCGCAATGACCGTCGCCTTGCTGCTCACACTCGCGGGCACAGCATTTACAGGGTGGCTGCTGGAAGACGAGGGTCGCATCGCGATGCTGCCCGAACTGCCGCAGATCATTTCTCCGGCCTACGCCGATGGCGGCGACGCAGGGTATGGCGGAGGCGGTTCAGAATCCGTTGAAGAGGTGCATGAGGTACTTGCCAACCTTATGCTGTTCTTGATCGCCGCCCATGTTGGCGGGGTGCTGCTGTCCTCTTTTCGTCACAAGGAAAATCTCGCGCGATCCATGGTCACTGGTGACAAGCGCGCAGCTGATCCCGGCGATATTTCTTAAACATTTCCGCGCGCCGACTGTCCCTTCGGTGCTTCCCTGGCCCCACTATGATCGGTGGGGCCTTTTTTCTTTTCGGCGCCGTTCGGACGTTTTTCTGACGGCAAGCTGAAGCAAAAAAATGCGTGGCGTCAGGAAGACCTCAGGTGGTGTGTCCAGATTGAACCCATCACACAAGCGGAGACACGACCATGAAAAAGACTCTCACACTTCTTGCAGCGACAGCCGCCCTTACCGCAGCCATAGCCGCCCCCGTCTGGAGCGCAATGCGAACAGGCGACAGCCCGGTTCAGCCTTTCGCGGCGGTTCTTGAGTTTGGTCAAGACGCCATGCCGCTGTTTCTTGCCAGTGGCGATGATGATGACGACGATGATGACGACCACGATTGCGAATACGGTAGCGATGAAAGCCATGACGACGACGACGATTGTGGCGGCAGCGCTGGCAATGCAGCGCCCGCCGGCACCACTGCTCCGCCGCAAAATGGTCTTTTTGGCAACGGAACCCCGCCAGTCGTTCAGATGAATTGACGCTCATTCTTACATTCTCATGTCCTTAGAAAGGCACATTCCCGATGAAATCACTTCTTGCAACACTGGCGCTGACAACCGCGCTCACGCTTCCCGGCATCGCAATGGCGCGGCCGGTGACATTGACCACGACGCTGAACAATTACGGCGGCGATGGTGCTTATCTTGCGCTCTATGTCACTGATGCTTCAGGGGCCTATGCTGGCAGCCTCTGGATGGCTGGCAGCAAGTCGAAATACTACAAGCACCTCACCGACTGGGATCGTGCGACCGGCGGCAACACAGCCGAGATCGACGGGATCACCGGGGCCAGCGTCGGGTCGGGGCGGACGCTTGAGATCACGCTTGATCTGGCCGATGCGCTGTTTGACGCGGGCTATACACTTCATATCGACGCTGCTGTCGAAGACATGCGCGATAGTCCGAACGAGGTGTCAGTGCCGCTGACGACCGACGGGGCGGGCACGCCTGTCACAGGCCGCCGCTACGTCTCTGATTTCACCTACGACATGTAAGGAGGCCCGGCGATGATCCGCGCTTTGCACCGATGGCCGGGTCTTCTGGCCGCAGCCCTTCTCATTATCCTGACCCTTAGCGGGGCCGCGCTTTCGGTCTTTCCGGCGGCAGAGCGCCTGACTGCACCACAGGCGGAAACCGGGCTAAGCGTTGCGACACTCGCGACACGTATCCAAACCGCCTATCCCGGCGTCGAACAAATCCGGCGGTCGCCATCGGGTCAGATTACGGCCTATTGGTTCGCGGACGGGACGCCGGGGGCGGCGGTAATTGACCCTGTGACGGGCCAAGGCGTGGGGTCTGCTGATCCCAACCCGGTCGAACGCTGGTTGACCAACCTGCACCGGTCGCTGTTTCTGGGTGATGGCGGTCGGATTGCCATGGCCCTTGGTGCGGCAGCGATGCTGATCCTCGCGGTGTCGGGTTCTGCCCTAGTTGCGCACCGTGCCGGTGGTTGGCGGCGCTGGTTTGCGCCATTGCGCGGGCCTTTATCGGGACGGCTACATGTCGAAATTGCGCGGGTCGCGGTAGTGGGCCTTGCCTTGTCGTCGATGACGGCGCTTTGGATGTCGGCTTCAACCTTTGAGCTGCTTCCCATCGCGACGTCTGCGCCAGCCTTTCCAAGCGCGGTTAGCGGCGATACGGGTGTAGCGATCACATCAATCGACCTGCTGGGACAGACCCCCGTGGCCGAGTTGCGCGATTTAAACTTCCCATATTCCGGTGACGCTACTGACGTCTTCACCCTGAAGACGGATCACGGAACAGGATATCTGGATCAAGGGACGGGTGCGGCTTTGGGCTGGACCGATCTGACGGCTGGGGAGCGCGTGTCTGAAACGATCTACATGCTGCATACCGGTCAGGGGGCGGCTTTTCTCGGGATCATTCTGGGACTGATGGCGCTTGGCGTGCCGGTGTTGGGGGTCACAGGCACCCTCGTGTGGCTTGCGGCGCGGCGCAGCAGACCACGTATTATCGGCAACCAGCCGGCCGCCAAGGCGGAAACGATCCTGCTGGTCGGCAGCGAAGGTGGCAGCACATGGGGCTTTGCCGCGACACTTCAACAGGCGCTGAGTGCCGCGGGCCAGACGGTCCATGTTGCGCCGATGTCCGGCTTTGACCCGCTGCGGTACGCCAAGGCGCAGCGGTTCGTGATCCTTGCCGCAACATATGGCGACGGCGACGCGCCCGAAACCGCCAGAGGTTTCCTTGATCGTCTAAAAACGCTGGGGACCGTGCCGTCGGCACCGCTTGCGGTGCTGGGGTTTGGCGATCGCAGCTATCCCAATTATTGTGGGTATGCGCAAAGGGTTGCGGCCGAGGCTGAATCGAGAGGCTGGGAGCTGTTCTTGCCTTTTGACACAATCGACCGCCAATCGCCGCAGGATTTCGCGCGCTGGGGGCGTCTGCTGGGGCAGGTGCTTGGCATTGACCTAGAGCTGACCCACCAGCCCGTTCAGCCAGCAACCCAGACGCTGACGCTGGTCTCGCG
>JBLHNX010000101.1:0-8339 GCA_047622125.1 Paracoccaceae bacterium
TGCTTGCGTCCGGCACTGATCAGCGCATTCAATTGCGCCCCGACGGTGATGGGTTTGCCTGCCATTGCGGCCTCCTGCGTTGGTTGGGTTCTGAAAACCATGTCTGGGCGCTGCAATCAAGGCGCAGGCGTGGTGTGGCGGCGGATTTGCCTTTTCCAGCACGGCCATGCGCACCATACTTGGGCCAACACCGCCCAGATATTAGGATAGAAGATGCCGCTTTCAGATGCCCAAACCAGCGCAATTTCCCATGTTCACGGGGCTGCTGTCGATCTGTCAAAAGACTGCGCCACGATCTTTTCTTATGGCGAGACCGCGTGGCGGGAATACCGTTCAGCGGCGTGGTATGTTGCGAAACTGCGCGCCGAAGGGTTCAGCGTCGAAGAAGGTAGCGGCGGGATGCCAACGGCGTTTTGTGCGCAGTGGTCCAACGGGGATGGCCCCGTGGTGGGGATGTATGCGGAATATGATGCGGTGCCCGCGAACTGTCAGGCGGCAGGGGTTGAACGCGCGCCGCGTGATGGTTTGGGGTTTGCAGCAGGCGGGCATACCGATCCCCATAGCGCACTTGGGATGTCGGGCCTTGGCGGATTGCTGGCGACCAAGGCGGCGATGGAAAAACACGGCATAAAAGGCGGGCTGCGGTTCACCGGCGAGCCGGCTGAAAAAGTCCGTGGCTCCAAGCCTATTCACGCCGCCAAGGGATACTATGACGGGTTGGCGGGGATGTTGTCGTTCCACCCGTTTTATATGCTGCCGATGTGCAATACCGTGCGCTGGGACACGCATTGTGGCGCGGCCTATTCGATGATTTATCGGTTTATCTGCGATACGCCCGAAAGCTGGGGCGCACGCGATACGCCTTATGCGCCCCTTGAGGGCGACTCATATGCGCCCCTTGGGGGCGACACCCCGATCCCGCAAAGTCATAGCGACGTGCGCGCGCCGGGCGCCAATGATGCGCTGGTGATGATGTATCAATCGTCGCGGTTTTTGCGGGATTCCATGCTGTCGCATCAAGGCGGCTGGTCGATTTCCGAGTCGATCCTGTCAACGGGGCAAGCGACAGCAGATAACCTGCCCGCGACTTTGGCCGACATTCAATACATGATGCGCGTGCCGACGATAGCCATGGCCGAACGGGTGAGCGCGCAACTGGATAGCTTGGCCGAGGCCGCGGCGGCCGCCACAGGCTGTCGGGTTGAGCGCCACTGGGTCTGTAAATCACGTCACGGGCTGGCCAATCACGCGATGGCGGGACTGGTGTGGGAGCAAATTCAAGCGGTTGGCGCGCCTGTTTGGGACGCGGCGGCCAAAGACGTGATGCGCCAAGTGCAGGAAAACTGCGGCGTTGCGGGCATGGACAATCCGATCCTGCCTGCATGCGAAACGTTGATTGATCCGCAAGAGGCCGAGGCGATATTGCGGCGCGATCTACCGCCCAGCCAGCTGAATTCTACATCCGACGATTACACTGATATGACATGGCACGCGCCCACTGCGCGGTTCTATATCGCGCGTCCTGCCTTGCGCGGTGGGCCATATCCGGCGTGGGCGATGAACGCGCTGGGTGGCATACCGGCAACGATTGATCCGATGGTGCAGGTGGCGGCCAAGGTGCTGGCATGTTCGGCGCTGCGCTTGCTTGAAGACGGCGATGCCCGCGCGTCGGCCATGGAGGAATTCACCCGTCGTAAGGCGCAAGACGACACACCGCCGTTGTGTGATTATGACCCGCCCATCAATTTTAAATGGCCCGAATATGTGGAGACAGCGCGCGGGTTTGATTGGCATATTCCAAGAGGGTGAAGTTGTATGCGTTGCTTTGTGACACTGGCGGTGATCGTTTGCGGGGCTGGCGCGCAGGCACGGTGTATGGGCGAAGACCATGTGTTCATGTCCTGCACCGTTGACCGCGGCGCAAAGCTCTTGTCGGTTTGTATCGACGACGGGGTTGCGACCTATGCTTTTGGCTTTTTGGGGCAGCCGCCCGACCTGTCGATTTCCACCCAGATCGCTGATCTGGACTATACGCCCTGGCCCGGCTACGGCGGCTCGATCTGGGAGGAGGTTCGGTTTTACAACAATGAATACAATTACTTGGTCTTTGCTGCAGTTGACCGGAGCGGCCCTGAGGATGCGAATGGTGACATGATCATCCAAGAACGCGGCGGGGTGATCGTTTTCCAAGGGGATACATCACTTGCGGTCTTGAACTGCGACGCCGACAGCTTGGACTTTCCGTGGACGGATGCGCTGTCGCAGGGCAAGGCCACAGCCGGTTTGCATTGGGATATGCAGGCTGGACGCTGGCAACCTGATCAGTGAAGTGAATCCCAAAGGCCACGCCTATGACCCATCATATAGAGGCAGCAATTGCGTACTACCCAATACCTGCCAAAGCCCCTATAGTGGTGGCGATTAAATGGGGCAAAGACCCCAGAGGCAGAGACGAGGACAGGATATGCGTTGCCCCTTTTGCGGAAACGTCGACACTCAAGTAAAAGATTCACGCCCCGCTGAGGATCACGTTGCGATCCGGCGTCGGCGGTCTTGCCCCGCTTGCGGCGGGCGGTTTACTACTTATGAACGTGTGCAATTGCGCGATCTTGTGGTGATCAAAACCAACGGACGGCGCGAAGATTTCGACCGTGACAAGCTGGAACGCTCGGTGCGGATTTCACTGCAAAAGCGCCCCGTCGAACCAGAACGCATGGACCAGATGATCAGCGGTATCGTCCGTCGTCTGGAAAGCATGGGCGAAACTGATATTCCGTCAGGGACAATCGGCGAGATCGTGATGGAAAGCCTCGCACGGATCGACACGGTTGCGTATGTTCGTTTTGCCAGTGTTTACAAGAACTTCCAAGCGGCAGACGACTTTGACAAATTTGTCAGCGAACTGCGCCCCGACGCAAAACCAGAAGAGTGACCGGCGCGGCTGACGCCCGTTTCATGGCGCTTGCCCTGACGTTGGGGCGGCGCGGCATGGGGCGCGTCTGGCCTAATCCCGCCGTGGGCTGTGTGATCGTTTCGGATAGCCGCGTCATTGGGCGCGGCTGGACGGCGGATGGCGGTCGCCCACATGCCGAAACGCAGGCATTGGTGCAAGCGGCGAGCGTTGCGCGCGGGGCCACGGCATACGTGACGCTTGAACCTTGTTCCCATCATGGCAAAACGCCGCCCTGCGCGGATGCGTTGATTGCGGCGGGTGTTGCGCGTGTGGTGATTGCCACAGGCGACCCTGATCCGCGCGTTGCGGGGCAGGGGATTGCCAAGCTGAGGGCCGCAGGGATCGCCGTGACAACAGGTGTTTGCGAGGCTGCGGCACGGATTGACCATGCAGGGTTTTTGTTGCGTGTTACCGCGAACCGCCCCTTTTTGACCCTTAAACTCGCATCAAGTTTCGACGGGCGCATTGCCACGGCGAAAGGCGAAAGCCAGTGGATCACGGGGCCACAAGCGCGCCGCGCTGTGCATGCCATGCGCGCGTGTCATGACGCCGTGATAATCGGGGCGGGCACGGCGCGGGCCGATGATCCAACACTGACAGTGCGCGACATGGGCGTGACCCGTCAGCCCGTGCGGGTGGTGGTGTCGCGCAAGCTGGATTTACCAAATGATTGCGCGCTAGTGCGCAGCTTGGATGTTGCGCAGTTGTGGCTTTGCCATGGGCCCGATGCCAGTGACGCGGACGTAGACGCGTGGGAAAAACGCGGGGCGCGGTTGATAGACTGCGGCGCGCAGGTGCGGGCCGATGATGTCATGACGCAGCTGGCCGCCGCAGGCCTGACCCGTGTGTTTTGCGAAGGCGGTGGCAGTTTGGCGGCGTCGCTATTGCAGGCGGACGTCGTGGACCAGCTTGTCGGGTTCAGCGCGGGGCTCGCGCTTGGGGCCAAAGGCACGCCCGCGATCGGGGCGATGGGGCTGGAAAAGCTGGCAGATGCGCCGCGATTTTCACTGAGCAATCATACCCGCGTTGGCGATGACCTTATGCATATCTGGCAGCGTCGCTAACGCCAAATCCACGCATAGCTGGCCAGCACGCCTTGGGCCTTGGCAAGCAGTCGATTGGCGCGGCTGGCGCGTGGCATGTCACCACTGGACAGTCGGTCAACGACCACCTCGACGGGGCAGGGCAGCCCGGTCTTGGGATCAAAATAGCGTGGATAATCAATAAGAACTGCATGCGCGAGGGCGGTAATGTCAGGCCGTGCGACGCGGCGGGCGATAGGTGCTGCGCGGTCGTCTGTCAGCCCCCATCCGGCGTAAAATGGCGTACCAAGACAGGTCACACGTTTGCCACGTAACAGCGCCTCAAAGCCCAAGGTGGAGGTGATCGTCCAGACGTCGTCAACCGCGTCAAGTGCTGCGATCGGGTCAGTGCGGCTCAGCACGGAATCAGCGATGTCACCCGCATCCGGAACGGCCCCGATCCGCAAGCCCGCTTCAACATCTGGGTGGGGTTTGTACAGGATCACGGCGGCGGGATTGGCGGTGCGGGCTGCCAACAGCAGGTCACGATTGCCGCGCACTTCGCCCGCGCCAAGCCGGATTGATGCGTCGTCTTCGACCTGTCCGGGCACCAGAATGCGCCGTCCGGCAGGCAGGTCTGCGGGAAGGTCTGTATCAGCGGCAAGGTTGTATTTGCTGAGCCGATCTTGCGTCAGGCGCGCGATCAGGCGGTCGGCGCGCGCGCGGGCGCTGTCTGGCAGATCGCTGCTGTCGTTGATCAGTTGTTCCAACCGGCTGGGGCCGGTCGGATCATAGTAAATCCCGATGTCGTCACAAACCAAGCTAAGCGGGGCGACCAGATCAGCGCCAAGCCCGCGCGAGCGCAAGAAACCGTCCTCGACCCGCACCGCGCCGTCATGATCTGCGGATTTACCGGCCCAAACCATATGACCGCGCCCGTCTTTGACAGCGCGCGCAACGGCGTTCACCCGATCATCGCTAAAGACAATTTTGCGCTGGCGGCCAAACGCCATTTGCAGCGGCGCGCGTTTCCAAAGGCGCATACCGGATGCCACCCAACCCATGTGATCCTCGCGCCATGCGCGGGATTGGGCGGCCAGGGACAGGATTGCCGTTTCAAGCGAGCAAAGCTGGTCGCGATAGGGGTCATACCATGTGGGATAGAGGATCATCGCGGCGGCAAAAAGCTGTGCGCGGGTCAGTTTGCGTTGGCGTCGGTCAAGGGGTTTGCGATCATCACTCAGGCCCCAACCGATATAGAACGGCTGGCCGAAAACCACGGGCTTATGACCCATCTGGATCGCCTCGAACCCCATTTGCGAGGACACGGTGTAGACCGCCACGGCCCCTTCGAACAACGCCCATGGGGATATCGGGTCTTGCAGCAGCGACACGCGGTCGCCGGTATCGTCTGCCGTGAAATACCCGCTGCGATGCCCGCCTTGGGTTTCGGGGTGGGTTTTGATGACAATCCGCGCGGCTGGGTGTTCTTCTTGCGCGTAATAAAGCATCTCGCGGAAGGTATTGAGATCGGCGCCGCTGGCGGTGACGGATGCATCGCCACGGGTCTGGTCGATCACCACCACATAGCCGGGATCGGGGGCCGGCGTGGCAGGATCAAAGGCGTTGTATTTGGACAGATGCAGGCGCTTGAGGTCTGCCATGCAATCGCGCGCGCGGTTCAGCAGTGCCGTGTCATCAAGCGGGTTATCGCGCAGGATCAGTTCCAGATCGCTGGGGGTGGCGGGGTCGAAATGCACGCCGCTTTTGTCCAGATGCAGCCCGATTGGAGGTTCGCCATCACGGCCCGGCAAGACCGAGCGCAGAAAGGCGTCCTCGATTCGTAGAACGGGTGCGGCGGTGCGGGTGGCGACAGCTTCGCCGCGCCCCGATGTGGGCGATTGCCCCCAAACGCCGATCATGTCGCCGTCGCGCGGTCTGCCAAGCCGGATGTCATAGCCTGCGAGTTTCAGGATGCGCCGCACGCGGCCCTGGGTCAGGAAACCGCCGTTGTAGACGTAAAGACGCCGCAGGGTTTCCCCTGCGGCGGCTTGTGTTTCGTGATCGGCCATCGTTTAGATGCCGGAGGAAGCAAGGTCAGTAACTGCGGTAGCCGAGCCGAGGGTCCCTGTCGCGGCGGCGATTACCTTGTTGAACTGCACGAATGGGGCTTCGGTGACGTAGACAGTGTCGCCGTCACGGATCGCAAAATCGCGGGCCATGAACATGCCGTTCGGGCGGGTCAGGTCCAGCACGTAAATCACGCGCTGTGTGCCGACCAGATCATCGCGGCCAACAAGTTGACGGGCGATTTCTTCGGGTTCGTTGCGAAACACGAAAACGCCTGTCGGGTCAGCTACGTCGCTGGACAAGCCACCAACGGTTGCCAAGGCTTCGATTGCCGAAATCGTCTGGCTTTCGAAGGGTACGCGGTTCTGCGCACCCGTTGCGCCAAGGGCCGTAAAGGTGCGTGTGTCCTGTTCAACGATGATCCGGTCACCGCCACGTAGGGCGATATCGTGGCTAGGGTCATCGTAAAGGTCTTCGAACCAGATTGATCCCGTATGGTTGCCGCGCACAACGGTGACTTGGGCAATGTCGGGTTCGATCGCGACGCCACCTGCACGGGCCAGCATGGCCGCCAAAGTGCGGGTCGGACGCTCGATTGCATAGACACCTTGGCTGCCGACGGCGCCAACAATTGATACCGTTGATCCATCACCGGCCACCCGGCGTACTTGCACCTGCGGGTCGGGGGTTTCGTCGTTCAGTTTTTCACTAATCAGACGGCGAATTGCTTCGGGGGTATTGCCTGCGGCGCGGATGCGACCGGCGTAGGGCACAAAGATAAAGCCCTCGCCGTCAACCTGCACTTCGTCAAGCACGGTGGCGTTTTGACCCTCGGGGACCAGCAAGCCGTCATCGACGTTTTCCCAGATCGTCAGGCCAAGCACGTCGCCCGGCTGGATCGTGTCTGATCCGACAAGGGCCGCGTTGCTAAAACCGGCGGAAAAGGCCAAGGCGGGGGTCACGCTTGCAATGCGATTAATCCGATCATTGACCGTTAGGATGAATGCGTCACCGTCCTCTAGCACCGAGCCAGAGAAGATTTCGTTTCTGTTTGGCCCGGAACGCGGCAAGCCACAGGAGGACACAAGGCCCAACACTGCCACGATGGCCACGCCCTTGGACAGGCGCGTCGCTAGGGTTTTCACTGCTCCGGTCTCCTCGACCTTGTTATTAACTGCCTCAGTTTTTCTTTTAATCTACTGGAATCGTGTTGCTATTGCTAGCCATAGGTCTTGTGTGTGCGGGTTTGGCAAACGCAACTGTTGCTATGCTGCCGCGTTCAGGCGGGGGTATCGCAACCCATTGTGGGTGTCACGTGACAACGCGCAACTGCTGGCGCGGTGCTGCCGTTCCAGAGCGTAACGCATCATAGGGATCTTCGGGTGCGAGCATCAAATCAACCACCTGTCGCATCAGTTGACGCCGCCCGCGCGACGAATAGAACCCCCCCGCAACCTGGCTCGTTTCCAGCAAGAAACGGCGGTAGTCCTTGTAGGCGCGATTGTCAGGGCGGCCGGGCTGGGCAAAGAAATCCGGCAATGGATCGGTCGAGACAAATTCGGGTTTCGCATAGACTGCCGCGCCAAACACCTTAAGCGGTATACCGCGCCACAGCACCTGTTGGGCAGCGGTAGAATTGACGGTGACGGCGGTGCGGGCATGATCCAAAAGGCGGGCCAGTTTGCCGCCGCGCACGTAATGCACACGGGCTTTCACCCCATGTTCACGCGCCAACTGCCGGATTATCTTGCGCAGGGGCGAGCGGCCGTTTTCCAAAGGATGCGCCTTGAAGACAAGGTGGTGATGTTGTGGCGCACCCTTGGCAAAGCCATCAATCACCAGCTCAAGGAATTCTTCCATCCGCGTAAAGGGGCTGTGCATCTGGAAACTTGCATCATGTTCCAGTTGCAACAGCGCAAGGTGATAGGGAAAGCCACCGTATTTGATGCGGGCGGTCGCCAAGATCCGGTCCATTGCGAGCAGCGGCATCAAGACTAGGCGCTTGGTATAAAGCATGGTTTCGCGACCAACGGGCAATTCGCGGTGGCGTTTGAAATTGCGATAGTCGCCATTTCGAAACATCACAAACCAATGATAAAGCGCGCCGTAGAAAACGTGCTGGCGCATGTCACCCCAATGGGCTGGGGCCTCGGGGACGTCCAGATCAGACAATTCCAGCGCGCGCTTCATCTGCGGGATCGTCATATCCATCAGGCGGGAATTGCCGTTGGTGCCACCACGTTCGTAGGTCACCCAATAGGGGCGCATGTAGCCTTCTTCAAACACATGCACAG
>JBLHNX010000102.1:0-8330 GCA_047622125.1 Paracoccaceae bacterium
GCGGTTCATCAAACAGATACACCTTGGGGTCACGCACGATGGAGCGGCCAATTGCGACACGCTGACGTTGCCCGCCAGACAACGCCTTGGGAAGGCGGTCAAGGTAGTCTTCAAGCTGCAAAATCTTTGCTGCGCGATCTACAGCAGCCTTGATTTCCTCGGCCGGTTTCTTTTGCAATTTCAACGCAAAGGACATGTTATCGCGCACGGTCATATGCGGATACAAAGCGTAAGATTGGAACACCATCGCGATGCCGCGCTGTGCGGGTGGCACGTCGTTGACGACCTGACCATCAATTTGCAATTCACCGCCGGTGATCTTTTCCAGACCAGCAATCATACGCAGCAACGTCGACTTGCCACAACCGGACGGTCCGACGAAGACGATCAACTCGCCGGTTTTGATGTCTAGATTAATGTCCTTGAGAACCTCAACGGTGCCGCCATAGGTTTTATCGACGTTGGTCAACTTGAGTTCTGTCATCGGTCAGTCCCTCGCTTTCAAGTTCGTTTTTTGGGTGCCATGGTCGCCAAGAACGGCTGCCACGGTCCAAGATGTAATTTTCCATCCGCCGAAATGTCGGCACTGCCGAGATCTTGACCAATCACGTCCCAGTCTCCGGCGGGGAGCGCGAAAGCGGACGGAGTGTCGGATAGGTTGAACGCACAAAAGATCGACTGGCCCTCCAGCATCCGCGTGAAATATACGATGTCACCCTTGGCCTTCACTCCATCGTGGTCACCCTTGGAAAGGGCCGGATGGGCGTGGCGAAACGCAATCGCACGGCGGTAGTGATGCACTAGGGCGTGCGGATCGTCTTCTTGTTCGGACACTGATTGGTGCACGTGTTGATTGCTAACCGGCAGCCATGTGCGGGCTGCGGTGCTAAATCCGGCGTGCTGGTTCGATTTCTCCCAGACCATCGGTGTGCGGCAGCCATCGCGGCCCTTGAACTCGGGCCAGAATTGAATGCCGTACGGGTCTTGCAGGTCTTCAAACGCCACATCCGCCTCGTGCAGACCCAGTTCTTCGCCCTGATAGATGCAGGCTGATCCGCGCAAGCACATCATCAGTGTCGTCATCAATTTCAACCCGGCGGGTGGCATGTCCCAGCGCGTTGCGTGACGTTTCACATCGTGGTTGGAATACGCCCAGCAGGCCCAGCCGTCTTGGGCGTGGGCATCAAAGCGGGTCATGACTTCGGCAACGGCAGCCGCATCGGGGCGATCATTGGCGAGGAACTCGAACGCATAACACATCTGCATCAAGTCATCGCCCTTGGTGTATTCCCCAAGGATTTCCAGGCCACGCTGAGCATCGCCGACTTCGCCCACAGCGGCGGCGTTAAACGGGTCCATCACCGCGCGAAATTTGCGCAGAAAATCCAGGTTTTCCGGCTGGTTCTTGGAATACAGATGTTCTTGATGGTTATACGGGTTAACCGAGGGCGCAATGGTGCTGTTGCGCTTTTCCTTGGGGAGCGGCGGGTTCGAGCGCAATTGCTTGTCGTGAACATAGAAATTGATCGTATCGAGCCTGAAGCCATCGACACCACGGTGCAGCCAGAACCGCGCCACGTCCAAAAGTGCGTCTTGCACTTGGGGTTCGTGGAAATTCAGGTCGGGCTGCGACGCAAGGAAGTTGTGCAGATAGTATTGCTCGCGCTCCCCGCTCCACTGCCACGCAGAACCACCAAAGATCGACAGCCAATTGTTAGGCGGCGTGCCGTCCTCTTTTGGATCGACCCAGACATACCAGTTGGATTTATCGCCACCGTCTGCTTTGCGGCTTTGCATAAACCACGGATGCTGGTCCGAGGTGTGGCTCAGCACCAGATCAATCATCACCTTGAGGCCAAGACGATGCGCGTTCACGACCACCGCATCGAAATCAGCAAGTGATCCAAACATCGGATCGACATCGCAATAATCGGACACGTCATAGCCGAAATCCTTCATCGGCGACGTAAAGAACGGCGAAATCCAGATGGCATCGACGCCAAGGCTGGCGATATAGGGCAAGCGCTGCACGATACCGGCCAGATCACCCACGCCGTCGCCATCGCTGTCTTGATAGCTGCGCGGATAGATCTGATAGATCACCGCGCCGCGCCACCAATCGCTATCTTTTTCAAGATGCGCGTCGCCGACAAGCTGTTCCATTTTGCTCATGTCCGTCTTTCTTATTTAACAGAGCCGGCCAACAGACCGCGCACGAGATACTTTTGCATCGCGAAGAACACGACCAACGGCACCGCAATCGACACGAAAGCAGAGGTCGCGAGGATTTCCCAGTCCCCGCCGCGTGTGCCCAACAGCTCGACGATTTGTTTGGTCATCACCGTCGTTTCGCCAGAACTGTCGATCAAGAACACCAGCGCGACGAGCAGATCATTCCATGTCCAAAGGAACTGGAAGATCGCAAAGGACGCGAGGGCCGGGAATGACAAAGGCAGAATGATCTTGGTGAAAATCTGGAACTCGGTCGCGCCGTCGACACGTGCGTTTTCGATGATGTCACGTGGCAGGCCGACCATGTAGTTGCGCAAAAGGTAGATCGCCAGCGGCAGACCAAACCCCGTATGCGCAAGCCAAGCGCCGAAATAGCCCTTACCGGCAATCTTTTCGCCTTCGCTCATGCCGAATAGATTGCCGAACCAATTCACCGAGGTCAGCTTACTGTCCTCGTCAACCGATCCCATCACAGTGGTCAAAAGCTCCATCGCGCCAACGTGCAGCGATAACAGCGGGATCAGCGCCAGTTGCAGCGGTACAACCAGCAATCCGACGACTGTCGCTACAAGCAACGCGCGCCCCGGAAATTCCATCCACGCCAGCGCATAGGCTGCGAAAGCCGCGATAAGAATTGGAATGATCGTCGCGGGGATCACCACCGTCAGCGTGTTAAAGAACGCCTTGGTCATCCCTTCCGAGTTTTGTTCATCGAGCAAAACCTGTTCGTAGTTCGCGAGGGTAAACTCGGGCGGAACTGTCGCGTTGACGAACAATCTTTGGGCTCGCCCGCTGATCTGGTCGTCACTGCCTTGCCAAGCATACGTGCCATCGGCGTTCAGGGTGATCGTTTCGCCATCGCCTAAATCGGCCACGTCGCCAGTTACGTAGGCATCCAAAGCACGTGAAGATGTGCCCCAGCTGTCGATTGGAACCTCGGCCAACTCGTCACCAAAGATCGTGCCTTCGACGACAAACATACCACCCGACGTTGCGATCCGATTTTCGTCAGGGTCCAGCGCACGCAATTGAATGGTTTGCTCGGCGGGGAACATCGATGACCACCAACCAGATGCGGTGATCTGTTCGCTGGTGCGAAACGAAGACACAAAAAGGCCAAGCGTTGGAAATAGCCACAGTAACGTAAGCGCCACGACAGAGATATTCAGCGCCCAAACAACTGCGGGCTTTCTACCTGCAATACTATCCATTACCGCATCTCCTTGCGCGCATTATAGACGTTCCACACAAGGATCGGCGTCACCAGCAGCATGATAATCATCGCCGATGCTGACCCCATGCCCCAGTCTCGGGCAACGAACAATTTGTCATACATGTAGTTGGCCAAGACCTGCGTTTCCCATTGGCCGTTCGTCATCGCGAACACGATATCAAACACCTTAAGCGTGGCGATTGTGATGGTCGTCCAGACCACAACGATCGTGCCCATGATTTGCGGAATTTTGATCTTAAAGAAAATCTGGAACGGGTTGGCCCCGTCAATAATCGCGGCCTCAACGGTTTCTTCGGGGATACCGCGCAATGCGGCCGACAGGATCACCATCGCAAATCCGGTTTGAATCCAGATCAGCACCGCCATCAAGAAGAACGAGTTCCAGAACGGGATCGTCAGCCATTGCTGCGGTTCAGAACCACCCGACAGCAGATACAGATGGTTCAGGATACCAATCTGCGCCACGTCTTCCGGGCGAGCTTCGTAAATCAGTTTAAAGATAACAGCCGCACCCACGAACGAGATCGCCATGGGCATAAAGATGATTGATTTGGATACATTGCCCCAACTTAACCGATCCGTAAGTTGCGCTGCGAGCAAACCAAACGCCGTCGCCGACGCAGGCACCACCGTCAACCACAACACGTTGTTGAACATGGCCTCGGCGAACTTGGGTTCGGCGAACATCTTGGTGTAGTTTTCAAACCCAACAAAGCCACGCGCGCCGCCGGGCAGCCGCTCTTGAAAGCTTAGGATCAGGGTCGCGACGACCGGGTAGGCCAGATACAGACCCAGCGCCAGAATGGCTGGCCCAAGGAAGATCCATGGGCGGATCATAGTGGCGCGGGAAATATTACGCCCCGCATGCACGCCTTTGGCAGGAAAAAGAACCTTATCAAGGAACACGTTTGCGCCGTAGAAATAACCGACGCAGCCCCCCACACCGAAGATGATCGTTATTAGACCGAGCAGTGCTGGATGCATGACCTGTCCCCCCTGATTTGGCTTGAATACGACTAAAAGTCAGTTGTGGCGGCCCGCTCCTCCTCAGGACGGGCCGCCACGCATAGTCTAGCGAATGCTTACTTCAAAGCATCCCAGCTTGTCTGGATTTGGTCTGCCACGTCGGATGCGGATGCGCCGCCGACATAATCAACCATACCGGTCCAGAACGTGCCTGCACCAATCGCGCCGGGCATCAGGTCAGATGCGTCGAAGCGGAACGTTGTTGCGTCTTGCAGGATTTGGCCCTGGCCGCGCAACGTGTCATCCATGTAGGTGGCCAGGTTGACGCCGGTGTGCGGTGTCAGGAAGCCTGTCTGCGCCATCATGATCTCGTGGGCGATCGGCGTTTGCAGGAACTTCATGAACTCCATTGTGGCGTCGTTGGCATCTGTCACAGCCAAAACCGTGCCGCCGCCCAAGACTGGATTGCCAAGGTCTTTGCCAGCAAAGGATGGGAAGTAGAAGAAGTCCGCATCAACACCAAGTTCTGTGCCTTCGGGGAAGAACGCAGGTGCAAAGGACGCCTGACGGTGCATGTAGCACTGTGACGGGCTTGCGAACATACCAGCTGGGCTGTCACGGAAGTCTGTCGTGCCAACTGCGCCGGCCCCACCAGCAACCATGTCGTCGTTCTTGGCGAACATGCCAAATGTCTCGATGGCTTCAACAACGCGTGGGTCGTTGAACGGGATCTCGTTTGTTACCCACATGTCATAGACGTCAGGTGTTTGGGTGCGCAGCATGATGTCTTCAACCCAGTCGGTTGCAGGCCAGCCTGTTGCCGCACCCGAACCCAGACCGATACACCAAGGTGTTTCGCCGTCTGCGATGATCTGCTCGGACAGTGCGATCAGCTCTTCCATGGTTGCTGGCACATCATAGCCAGCATCTTCGAAGTTCTCGGGCACATACCAAACCAGCGATTTGACGTTCACGTTAAAGAAGAAGCCATAGAACTGGTCATTGCCCTCTGCATCCGCGTAGGTGCCCAGATCAACCCAAGACTGGCCAGCTGCGTAGTTTTCGTTAACCCAAGCAGCGGACTCAGCACCAAGTGGCGCCAGAAGTCCCTGCGCGGCAAGGCTTGCTGCCAGACCCGGCTGCGGGAACACGGCGACGTTGGGTGGTGAACCAGCTTCAGAGTCAATCACGATCTGCTGCTCGAAGCCGTCGGACCCTGTGTAAGTCGCATCGGCACCAGTGGCCGCCTCAAAGTATGCCAGCATGCTGGTGAACACTTCAGCTTCCGGGCTAAGCCACGGACCAAAAACCGTAACGGACTGACCGCTCAGGTCAGGGGCACCCGCGGCATAGGCATCATAGCTGTCCCAGCTAAAATCACCCTCGCCTGGCGCGAACGCAAGGTGGCCGTCAGCGTGCGCCATACCGGCCGTCAGTGCCGCGGCAGCCACACCAATATACAAAGATTTCTTCATTTTAGTCCTCCCAGACAGGGGCGATCAACCGCCCCACAATTAAATCGCAAACGAAGCGAGATGTTTCCAAAGCGCTTTCATTTCTAAATCTCTACGCAAGGCCTGACCCTAGTGTCAAGAATTTTAACCCCCTCGTCAATTATTCACCCCACGCAATTATGCTGCGTTTGCACTGTAAAGAAGAAAAAATTAGGTTGATCCGGGACGTCACACACGCGTAGTCTGTATGATGTGCGAATTTTAAAGCGGTTTGAATAAACGAATGAACTTGAAAGAACTCTCTCAGACGTTGGGCCTGTCCCAAACAACGGTCAGCCGTTCCCTGAACGGGTATCCCGAGGTCAGTGAATCAACGCGCAACAAGGTTAAGGCCGCCGCTTTAATGCATAATTACAGCCCCAACGTGCGGGCTATGGGCCTTGCAACAGGGCGTGCCAATGCGATTGGCCATGTGATTTCCGCCGCCAACAACAACGAAATGGTCAACCCTATCTTTGGTGATTTCATCGCGGGCGCGGGCGAAATTTATTCCACACGGAACTATGAAATGGTCCTGTCGGTTGTCGATGGCATCAACGAAGAACAGGTCTATCGCGCCTTCAAAACGCGCGGGACCGTCGACGGCGTGATTCTGCACAGCCCGAAAATGAACGACACGCGCATCGCCCTGTTACAAGAAATCGGTTTGCCCTTTGTTGTCCACGGGCGCGCCTCAGGTATCGCATCTGACTATAGTTGGCTGGACGTTAACAACACCCGCGCCTTCCGCCGTGCGACAGAATTCCTGATCGATTTTGGACATCAGCGCATTGCCCTGATCAACGGGCTTGAGACGATGGATTTCGCTTACCGTCGCCGCAGCGGCTACGAGGCCGGGTTGATCGCCAAGGGCATCCCCGTCGACCCGGATCTTTTGCGCGACAACGAGATGACCGAGAACCATGGTCATGCCTCGGCCAGCGAAATGCTGGATTTACCAAGCCCACCGACTGCGTTCCTCGTGTCGTCCATCATTACCGCCCTTGGTGTGCGCCGCGCGGTCGAGGGTCGCGGCCTGCAAATGGGGCGTGACGTTTCAATCGTAACGCACGACGATGGGCTGTCCTATCTCGCCAACGGCGTGGACGTCCCGATTTTCACCGCCACCCGCTCGTCTGTGCGCGATGCGGGACGCAAATTGGCGCAAATGCTGATCGCGAAAATCGCAGATCCATCCGCAGCCTTGGACAACATTCTACTGGAAGCAGATCTTACGGTCGGCCAGTCCACCGGCCCTGCCCCAAGGGCAGACTAGCCCAAAGCGAAATCCATGAATTGGATGCGTTCCGATTCCCTGTTCGGGGAGGCAAGGGTCGCCAATCAATTCAAGATCATGAAATTGGCGGTGCCGAACCAAACCTATGAACCAGCTTGGGCGAATTGGTGATTTGCGGCTAAAATGACTCGATAATTGAACTTGGCTTCCAGCTAGGTTCGCATTCGCGAATATCTGATATTTGCAGTCCAAATCATATTGTAAAATGGTGCCCAGGGGCGGAATCGAACCACCGACACGAGGATTTTCAATCCACTGCTCTACCCCTGAGCTACCCGGGCACCGGAACAACCAAAGTTGTGGGTGAGCGCTGTTTAGGCGAGGGTTTCGGGGGTGTCCAGAGGGATTTGTCCGAAAACGACTAGTGAGGCTTTTCCGAGGGCTGATCGGCGAGGCGCAAGGCTTCGTCGATCGCCTTTTCAACGTCCTCGGGATCGGTGGACGGGATCGCGTAGCCCCCGCCGAGCCACTTGGCCAGATCGACGTCGGCGCAGCGTTTGGAACAGAACGGGCGGTATTTCGCATCGGTTGGTTTTTCGCAGATCGGGCAGGCCATTACAGCACCTCGGCCAGCACTGGTGCGATCGGCAGGCGTTCGCGTTTGCGCTGCAATTCAAAGTGGCCCAACGGGGTCCAGCCGACCAATGCCGTGTCAATCGGATCACTTCGAAACGCCGCGCGCAGGGCCTGTTCAATCTGTTTGCGATGCGCCTTGGACATGGGCGCGAAATCGACGGTAATCTGCCCTGCAAGGCCGCGCAGGCGCAGGGCCAAGGGTAGGGCGCGAGACGCTGCCAGATTGACCTTGAGTGCTGCGGCAGGGGAGGTGTCGTTGCCGGTGTTCACATCCACCGCAACCAACGCGCGGGTCGGTTCGACATACATGCCGCCCTCGCCCAGTTTGTGGAACGCAGACGTGAGCGCCGCGAGTTGGTCCAACACGCTTTCGCGTGCGAAACCGCCCGCTTGCGTGACGACCTGTGCCGGCTCAACCCATTCGCGCCATGCCAGCGCGTGCGGGCCTTCGCCTTCGGTAAGGGTTTCGGCGGTCTTGCCGTCTGCTTCGGCCATGACACTGTCGGCCAGTGCTGCCATCGCATCGATATCT
>JBLHNX010000103.1:0-8314 GCA_047622125.1 Paracoccaceae bacterium
CCAGCGTGAGCATCGTTAAGGAGACCGAAATGTCTGAAGTCGCAACCCAACGCGAGATTGATCGTAGCCACATGCAGGTGTCCGACGAAGTCGCCATCCAGATCACGAATATGAACAAATGGTTTGGGTCCTTTCATGTCTTGCGCGACATCAACCTGACCGTGAATAACGGTGAACGGATCGTGATTTGTGGCCCTTCCGGGTCGGGAAAATCCACGTTGATCCGCTGTATCAACCGCCTCGAGGAGCATCAGAAGGGACAGATCATCGTTGATGGCACTGAACTTTCCAGCGACCTCAAGAACATCGACAAAGTGCGCTCGGAAGTAGGGATGTGCTTTCAGCACTTCAACCTGTTCCCGCACCTGACGATCCTGGAAAACTGCACGCTGGCGCCGATCTGGGTGCGTAAAACACCTAAGAAGGAAGCTGAAGAAGTGGCGATGCACTTCCTTGAAAAGGTCAAGATCCCCGAGCAAGCTGACAAATACCCTGGTCAATTGTCCGGTGGGCAACAGCAGCGTGTGGCGATTGCCCGCTCGCTTTGCATGAAGCCACGCATCATGCTGTTTGACGAACCAACCTCGGCGCTTGATCCCGAAATGATCAAAGAAGTGCTCGATACCATGATCGAGCTAGCCGAAGAAGGTATGACCATGCTTTGCGTTACGCACGAGATGGGTTTTGCCCGTCAGGTTGCAAACCGCGTGATCTTTATGGACCAAGGTCAGGTCGTCGAACAGAACGAGCCGGAAGAGTTCTTTAACAACCCCAAGTCCGAGCGGACGCAGTTGTTCCTGAGCCAGATATTGGGTCACTAAGACAGCCGTAATTGATGAAACGGGCGGGGTCTTTCCCCGCCCTTTCTATATCAAGGAACGCGGTGTGGCAAAATCAACCATCGTCCCTTGGCCCGCGCGCACTTGCGCCCAGTTATCAACGTCAAAATCCAGCACCGTTGTCGCAGCTGTCGGGTAGCGGGCGAAATCCGTATCGTTAGGGCGCGTCGCAGCCAGCCCGCAAGCCAGCGCCCCTATGCCCGGGTTATGTGCGACAATCGCAACCGTCCCCGCAATCTGGCGCTGCAACACATCGAGCATATGATCGGGACTCGCATGATAAAAACCGGGCCGGAACTTAACCTTGGGCGGGGCTGGAAAGGCAGGCCGTATCAGGGACAGCGTTTCGGTCGTACGTGCCGCATCAGAGCACAAGACAAGTTCGGGAATGTAGCCATTCTTGGCCAGCCACGCGCCAATCGCTGTCGCCGATGCGCGACCACGGTCATTCAGCACTCGCGCATGATCGTCTGAATCAAAATCGTTCCAGCTTGACTTGGCGTGGCGGATCAGGATCAAACGGCAGGTCATACAAAGGCCCTCATGTGGAATTCGGTTTGGGCAGGGTCGCGTCCGTAGGATTGCGAAACGGGACAGGCGCGACGCACGGAACAGCCACTGCCGATGCAGTCGTTGCCGGCAGGCGTCGTGATATGGGCCTTGCAACCTCCTACGTCATAGCCATCGGGCGTCAGCGCCGCGACAGGGCAGGCGGCGCGGCAAGGGGCGGGGCACGCGGTACAGGGGCTGTCACCCGTTGCAGGTAATGGGATGTGCTGTGTGAAGACCAACGCCCCGCGATAGGATACCATCAGCCCAGCAGTATCATGGATCAGCAATCCAACTGGCGACTGCCACGCGCGGCCCGTGCGTTTTGCCCAAGCGATAAACGGTTGAAACGGCGGCCCCCCAAACGGAAACAGCGCCCGCGCGCCCAGATCGGCGGCAAGGGCCGTTATCACGCGCGTTGACCAACGATCCAGCGGGTCAGTTGCGCCATCGGTGTATTCTGGGGAAGCGGAGAATGCAGGCCAAAAGTCCGACTGCTGTGGTCCAAACAAAAGGATCGTTTGGCCGAAGTTTTCATCAAGCGCGGGGTGAAAACCACCCATGATTGCCAACGCGTTCGCGCGCGCAGCGGCATTGATCGTTTCAAAAATCACCGCGCAGTGCGGATCAGCGACCCAGCGCCGTGGTCTGTAAACAGCTCCAACAGGCAAGCATTTGGCGCGCGTCCGTCCAGAATGACCACCGCACGCACGCCGCCTGCAATCGCATCAAGTGCGGTACGCGTCTTGGGGATCATGCCGCCCGCAATTGTGCCATCGGCTGTCATCGCTGCAATCTGGTCCGGTGTCATCTCGGTGACGACGTTGCCGTCCTTGTCCTTAACGCCGCTCACATCTGTTAGCAGCAACAGGCGGTCCGCGGTCAGTGCAGCAGCAATTGCGCCCGCAGCCGTATCACCATTGACGTTCAAGGTTTCCCCATTGCGACCCGCGCCAAGCGGGGCAATCACCGGGATCGTGTTAGCGTTGAACAACGTGCGTAAAATGGTCGGGTCCACTTCGGAGGGAGTGCCGACAAGGCCCAGTTCTGGTGCGTCCTGATCACATGTCATCAAGCTTGCATCCTTGCCCGACAGACCGACCGCGCGACCGCCCTGACGATTGATCGCCTGCACGATCCACTTATTTACTTTGCCCGACAGGACCATCTCGACCACTTCGACAGTTGCGGCATCGGTGACGCGTTTACCGTCCACAAACTCGGATTTGATAGCCAGCCTATCCAGCATTTCGTTAATCATCGGTCCGCCGCCATGGACGATCACCGGGTTCACACCAACCTGCTGCATCAGTACCACATCGCGCGCGAACTCTTCCATCGCGGCGTCACTGCCCATGGCGTGGCCGCCAAGCTTGATGACCACAGTCGCGCCCGCATAGCGCTGCATGTAGGGCAGGGCTTGCGAAAGGGTGGCGGCGGTGGCGATCCAGTCGCGGTTCATGTCTTGTTTTTTCATCTCTCGGCGTCCCGTTGTATCGGGTCAGTCTATCCCAGCGATTATCGCGCGCAATGTCTCAATCCCTTCGCCCTTTTCGGAGCTGGTCATGATGATTTCGGGATAGGCGGCGGGGTGTTTGGCAAGGGCGGTGCGTGTGACCTCCATTGCGCTGTCCAGATCGTCCTTTTTGACTTTATCGGTCTTGGTCATCACGCACTGAAAGGTCACGGCGGCACGGTCCAACAGGCTCATGATTTCTTCGTCCACGGCCTTGGCTCCGTGGCGCGCGTCAATCAAAACAAAGGCGCGACGCAGGGTCTGGCGGCCCGCCAAATAGGCGCGCAGCAAACGCTGCCATTTTTCGACAACAGCAACGGGTGCATTTGCAAAACCATAGCCGGGAAGGTCGACGATATAGTGGCTGTCGCCGGCGGTGAAAAAGTTAATCTCTTGCGTGCGGCCGGGCGTGTTTGAAGCGCGCGCCAAGCCCTTGCGGCCCGTCAAGGCATTGATCAGGGTCGATTTTCCAACGTTGGAGCGTCCTGCAAAACAAACCTCGGGGCGGTCTGCATCGGGCAGGCCAGCCATGGCGACGACGCCTTTGACGAAATCTGTTTCGCCCGCAAACAGCAGGCGACCTGCTTCGCGCATATGATCATCCGGTGCTTGGGCTATCGGAAAAGGCAGTTGCATCTAAAGAACCTCTATTTTGTCGCCAATGCGGATATCACCGCCTGCTATTACTTCGCCGTAAACACCGAAATTCTGGTGCCCCCAGCCACTTTTCAATGCGCCAAGCGTATCAGCATCGCGTCTGCCTGTCTGTGGGTTCGACGCCGTGTGCAGGCACCGCACAATCGGTTCGCGGATGGCAATCGTTGTGCCGCCAACCCGGATTGTCGCGCCGATCCAATCCAGCTCTTCCCACGCCGCTACGCCATCCAGCCAGATATTTCCGCGCCAACGTTCGGGCGCTATGTCTTGGCCCAACTGCTGCGCAACGGCGTCGTGCGAGGCGTGCGTCATGATCGATACTGAGGGGAAATTCGTATCGGTCATCCCACGCCCCGGAACTTTGGCAATCGCCGCAGGCTGCGCGCGATCAGGCGGACAAAGCGGCGCGACCCAGTCAAGAAACCGCGCTGCATCGGCCGCGTCATCAGGGGCAAAGGTCATGCTCCCAAGATCGACGTGGGTCAAGGTGATCGTTGCCGTTGCTTCGTCCAGCTTGGCCCATAATCCCGCCAGCGCAGGGGTGCGTGTGCCAAGCATGAAATTCTGACAGGCGACCCACGCAGGGTTCGCCGAATCAAACTTGGAGGCCTCATGGGTGACGGCCCAAACACGATCCCACGGCATTGTCTGACCCGCGGCCAAAGTGACCGCCTTCAGCGCCTCGCGGCCATGCGACTTAATCGGGTGCCGCCACAGATGGGCGACACTGCCCATCACTTGTCTTCGGGTTTCACGCGTTTGAAACTCGACAGGATATTGCCGAACACGTCCGGCTTGTAACCCTGGCTACGCATAATCAGATATTGCTGCGTAAAGGTGATCGTGTTGTTCGTGATCCAGTAAAGCACCAGACCGCTGGCAAAGCTGCCCAGCATGAACATGAACACCCATGGCATCCAGGCAAAGATCATCTTTTGCGTCGGGTCTGTCGGCGCAGGGTTCAGCTTTTGCTGAACGAACATCGAGATACCCAGCAGGATCGGCAAAATACCAAGCGACAGGATCGCAAAGATACTGCTTGGGTCCGGAACGCCCCATGGCAAAATGCCAAACAGGTTCAGGATGCTGGACGGATCGGGCGCGGAAAGGTCATTGATCCAGCCGAGCCACGGCGCATGGCGCAATTCCAGCGTTACAAAGATCACCTTATAAAGCGAAAAGAAGATCGGAATTTGCAGCAGGATCGGCAGGCAACCCGACGCCGGGTTTACCTTGTTTTCCTTGTAAAGCTTCATCATGCCTTGCTGCATCGCCTGCTTGTCATCGCCGGCTTTCTCTTTCAGCTTCTCCATCTCGGGCTGAAGCTCTTTCATCTTAGCCATGCTGACGTATGACTTGAATGCGAGCGGCAGAAGCAGCGCCTTGAGGATGAGCGTCAGAACCATGATTGACCAACCCATGTTGCCGATCACACCGTTTAGCCAGTGCAGAAGCGCAAAAATCGGCTTGGTCAGGAAAAAGAACCAGCCCCAGTCAATGCTATCCAGAAAGCCGGTAATGCCGACTTCGTCCTGGTAGGCGCGAATGGTTTCCCATTCTTTGGCGCCTGCGAACAATTGACTGTCAGCACTTAAGCTTGCGCCTGCGGCCACGGTCAGAACGGGGTAAATCGCTTCGGTTTGGTAAATATCGTTGGCGGACCGCGCAACAGAGCGGAAAGACGTTCCCGGTGCGGGCACAAGGTTCGTCATCCAGTATTTGTCGGTAAAGCCAATCCAACCGCTGTCGGTCACTTCGATGCGGCCTTCCTCGGTCGTAAGGTCCGGCATCTTGTCGTAGTCGATCTCTTCCAACTCGCCGTCCGACATCCGCACGACACCTTCGTGCAGAATGAAAAAGCCGACCGTATCGGGTTCGCCGTGCCGCGCGACAAGACCATAGGGGCGCAGTGACACGGGCGTGCCGGTGGCGTTGTCGACCGATTGCGTGACGGTAAACATGAACTTTTCGTCCACAGCAAAGGTCTTGCGGAAGGTTAGACCAGCGCCGTTGTCCCAGATCAGCGTAACAGGGGTTTGAGTGGTTAGAACTTCGCCTGATTCGACAGTCCAGATAGTGTTCGCGCCGGGTACCATATCAGTACTGGTCCCATCGGTCGGGATCCAGCCATGGAGCGCGTAATATGGGGTTGCCGTGCCAACCGGCGATAGCAGGCGAACAAGATCGGAACCTTCGTCCAGCGTTTCGCGATACTGCGTCAGCGACAGATCGTCGATCCGCCCGCCTTGCAGTGAAAGCGTGCCGGTCAGTTCCGCGGTTTCGATGCTGACGCGCGCGGCCTGGCTGGCCGTTTCGGCGACGGTTTCAACAGCAGGTGTCGCAGTTCCGGTCGCCGGGTCAACGTCGGGTGCCAAGGTTGGCGAGGCGGTATCGATGCCCGTCGCGTCCGCCGGAGCCGAGGCGACAGACGGATCAGTTTCCGTGACTGGCGGCTCCGCAGGTGGGAACACAAGGAACCACACAAGTATCACAATGAAACTTAGCCCTGTGGCCAAGATTAGGTTCTTGTTCTGGTCGTCCATCTGAACCGCCGTTTGCTCTGAAAAGGTCAAGCAGGTTCAACAGTCCAAGGGGCGAAAGGTCAAGCAGTTTTCCCCTTTAAAGGCAGTTGTGTGACGCTTAGTCCGGCACGACCGGGCAATGTGAACGGGCGGATCGCATCTGCGTCGTATTCCGTGATCCATTTTATGGTCTCTTCAAAGGGCATAGGTCGGGCGATCCCAAAGCCTTGCGCATGTCCACAGCCAAGCCGTTCAAGCATCTTTTGCTCGGCCAGCGTTTCGACCCCTTCGGCAAGCGTATCAAGCCCTAGTCGGTCCGCCATGGTCAGGATCGCAGCCACCATCTGTTGCTGTTCATTGTCTTGATCGATGTTCGTCACGAACGAGCGGTCGATTTTGATCCGCTCGATCGAGAATCGCCGGATATTGGTGATACTGGCGTGGCCCGTGCCAAAGTCGTCAAGATCCAGGCAGCACCCAAGGTGCGCGAGCCCTGAAAGATTGCGAATGACGCAGTCTTCTGACTGGCCGGCGACCACAGTTTCCAGAACTTCGACGACCAGCCGATCTGGTGTCAGGTCAAAGCGATCAAGGCTCCATGCAACATGGTCGACAAGGTTTGGGCTGCGCAACTCGGCAGTTGAAAAGTTCACGCCGACGTGCGGGATGTGATGCCCCGCAATTTCCCATGCTTGCAGCGCCGTCAAAGCATCGCGCGTCATCACTTCGCCCAAGCGCTCCATCAGGCCGGCCTGCCGCAATGCTGGCAAGAATTCGACTGGCGGGATAAGGCCGCGCTGGGGGTGGATCCACCGCGCCAGTGTTTCAAAGCCAGATACCGCGCCGGTTTTCAGACTGATCTGTGGTTGAAAGAAAGCACGGATATCGCCGCGATCAAGCGCGCCTGCGACTTCATCACTTAACGAATTGCGCGACTTGATTCGCGATTTCATTGCGCCGGAATAGCTGCGGATTGCGCAGGGCCCGCTTCGCTGCGCTTCGATCATGGCCGAGGTTGCAGCTTGCAAGAGCGCTGTCCCCGAGGGGGTCGTGAGGCGTTGTGCAAGGCTGAACCCCACAGAAACGGTAACGTAGACGTTCTGCCCTTCAATCGGAATTGGGACAGCGACCGCCTGCTGAACACGTGCGGCAAGCTGCAAAGCGGCTTCAAGATCAAGGCGGTGCACCGACGTCAATGCGATGGCGAAGGTCGCCCCATCAAGGCGCGCGGCCACATCAGTATCGCGCAAGACATCGCCCAATCGGTCGGCTGTCGCGCATAGCACTTGTTCGATTGACTCGCGATCATGGCTTTCTTCAAGAAGCTTGAAACGGTCAATTTCCAGCACGAGGGCCGCAGTAGTGCGCCCACGGATCCTTAATGCTGTTTCAAGGGCGGCTATCAAACGGTCACGTTCAGCCAATCCCGTTAGGGGGTCGGGGCGGGGAAGTTTGGACGGGTCGACACCATGTATCCCGAACGCAAGAGCCAGCGGAAACGCCATTGCCGCCCAGAAAAGGCCGAGCTGATCGCCCGTCGCATAGGCCAAGCCAAGAACCAAAGGCAGCAGCATAAGCAGCATTGGCCGTCGTTTCGGGTGGACCTGCAACTGTAGTCCACGCTTTGGGCTAAATGTGTTGGCCGTATTCATCGGGCGTGCTGTCCTTTGTGCCTGGCGCGTGCCCAAAGGCAAACGACGTTCAAGAGGACGCTAGATCGCCGGCTCTCACCGCGGCGTTAACGCAGAACCAGAATATCGTTCAAATTCGCATCATTACCCAACGTCGCGGGGATGTGCCAAGGGCGTGCGAAACGGCACTGCACTCAATCAGGGACGTTGTCGATCCCGTGGCCACCCCAAGGATGGCACCGCCCAATACGCCGCGCCGCCAGCCAGCTGCCTTTGATCGCGCCGTGTTTTTCGAGCGCCTCAAGGGCGTAAGCGCTGCATGTGGGTTGGTAGCGACAGCCATGCCCAACCCAAGGGCTAAACAGCAAACGATAGGCGCGCACGGGCAGGGCGGCGATATGGGCGAGTGGGGTCATTTGTGAATGCTTCCTAACGCGCGGATCAGATCGGCCTGCATCGCGGCAAAATCATGTGAGGCCGTCACATCACGTTTGCCGACTAGCACATAATCCCAGCCCGTGCGGCCATGCTGCGGCAGCACCAGCCGCGCGATTTCACGCAAGCGTCGTTTAGCACGATTGCGCGCCACGGCATTGCCGA
>JBLHNX010000104.1:0-8235 GCA_047622125.1 Paracoccaceae bacterium
GGCTGTTTTTTGCACATCGCTTGGCTGAGCCTGTGATTGTTAAATCATCTGTCGATGATGATACCATTTGGTGCAATACGCCAACCGTGACAAAAGCGCGGCGCCGCAACTATGGCGCGCGCCTATCTGGAAAACAGCCTAGCCATCCAATTGCGGCGCTCACAGCTAACCCCAATCAGGGGTTTCCTTACTAAGGAACGCGGCAATGCCGTGGGCGGCTTCGCGGCCTTCCCAAGTATCGGCAAGCCGCGAGATCGTGTCGTCGATCACCGCCGCGTCAATCACGGGACCAAGCGCGCGCGCGAGGGCCTTGGAGGCGGCGACAGCATGGGGGGCAACCTTTAGATAGGGCGTGACTTCGGCCTCGATTGCAGCGTCCAGCGCATCGGCAGGCAAGGCGCGCGCAGTGACACCAAGCGATGCCGCCTCCTGCGCGCCAAACACGCGCGCTGACATAAAGACACGCCGCGCGTTCCCTTCACCCATACGCGCAATCACATATGGGCTGATGGTGGCGGGGATCAGGCCAAGGCGGGTTTCGGTCAGGCCGAATTTCGCACCCGCCTCAGCCAAGGCGACGTCACAGACACACGCAAGCCCGACGCCGCCGCCAAAGGCCCCGCCGTGGATCTTGCCAATCAAGGGCACAGGCATTTCGTTTAGCGCGTTAAGCATCATCGCCAGTTTGCGCGCTGCTGCCATGCGCGCGGCGCGGTCGGCATTGATCTGTTCGTGCATCCAATTCAGATCACCCCCGGCGCAGAACACCTTGCCTGCCCCGCTTAGAACCACCACGCGGGTCGCGCCCCCTGCCGTGATCCCATCGGCGAAATCTGTCAGATCGGCGATCATCTGCCCCGACAGGGCGTTGCGCGTGTCGGGCAGGTTAAGCTGCACATGGGTGACGCCGCGCTGATCGGTCTGCACCGTGATGGTGTCATAGGGCATCAGGAAGGCTCCGTTATTGAACGTGCAAAGGCAGCGGCTGTGGCAAGGGCCGCGCGCGAAAGTCCGGTTTCATAGCCAAGGTCATGCAGCATATCTACGACGCCTTCGGTTGCGACATTACCCTTTGATCCGGGCGCATAGGGACATCCGCCCAAGCCCGCCACAGAGGCATCAAAGGTGCGCAGCCCGTGTTCAAGGCTGGCGCGGATATTGTCGAGCGCGCGCGCATGGGTATCGTGATAATGCCCCGCAAGAGCCGCCGCAGGGACCACATCGCAAACGGCGCGCAACATTGCGTCGATGCTGTCGGGCGTACCCGCGCCGATTGTGTCGCCAAGACTGACCTCATAGGCGCCCATAGCGTAGAGTTTTGCCGCGACATCCGCCACCTGTGACGGGGCCGTCGGGCCGTCATAGGGGCAATCGGTGACGCAGGACACATAGGCACGCAGCGGTAGGCCGTGATCCCTGATCACTGGCAACATCGGTGCGAACCGCTCAAGGCTTTGCACAATCGAGCAGTTGATATTGTGCTGGCTGAACCCCTCCGAGGCCGAGGCGAAAATCGCAACCTCGTCCGCGCCAGCCGCAATCGCCGCGTCCAGCCCGCGCATATTGGGCGTCAGCGCGGCATAAGACACGCCCGCACGCCGCGTGATCCCCGCCAAGACCGCCGCACCATCCGCCATTTGCGGCACCCATTTGGGACTGACAAAACTGGCAACCTCGATCTTGGAAAACCCGCAATCGCCTAGCAGGTTCACAAGTTTGATCTTGTCAGCTGTCGCAATCGCACGCGCCTCGTTTTGCAAGCCGTCACGCGGCGACATTTCGAACAGAGTGACAAGGGACGTCATAGTGTTGCACCTTTACTTACGCGTTGGCGCGATCATCCCATCAAGGGATACGATCAGCAAGCACCCCGCGCCACCCTATGGCGCGCGAGGTGGGTTGGGTCATTCAGCCGCGTCGAGGTAGCTTTCGAGTGGCGGACATGTACAGACCAGATGACGGTCGCCATAAACGTTATCGACGCGCCCAACCGGGGCCCAGTATTTGTCGACGCGGAATGATCCCGGTGGGAAACAGGCCTCTTGGCGCGAATACGGGCGATCCCAGTCACTGACGAGATCCTGCATCGTATGCGGCGCGCGTTTCAAAGGATTGTTGTCCTGTGGCCACTCACCCGCCTCGACCTTGGCAATCTCGGCTCGGATCGCAAGCATCGCATCGCAAAAGCGGTCAAGTTCCGCCTTGGTTTCGCTTTCGGTGGGCTCCACCATCAGTGTGCCTGCTACGGGCCACGACATCGTCGGCGCGTGAAAGCCGCAGTCCATAAGGCGTTTGGCAATATCATCCACCGTCACATGCGCGCTTTCGGCATAGGGGCGGGTGTCAAGGATGCACTCGTGCGCCACATGGCCCTTGGAGCCGGTGAACAGCACGTTATATGCCCCCTCAAGCCGCTTGGCGATGTAGTTGGCATTCAAGATTGCCACGCGCGTCGCCTGCGTCAGGCCCTCGCCGCCCATCAGCAAAATATACGCCCACGAAATCGGCAGGATTGACGGCGATCCATAAGGCGCGGCACTCACCGGCCCTTGTTCACCCCCCGTTTGCGGATGGCCCGGCAGGTGTTTGGCCAGATGCGCCTTAACGCCAATCGGCCCCATGCCCGGCCCGCCACCGCCGTGCGGAATGCAAAACGTCTTGTGCAGGTTCAGGTGACTGACGTCGCTCCCGATCTCGCCCGGTTTGGACAGGCCGACCATCGCGTTCAGGTTGGCACCGTCCAAATAGACCTGCCCGCCAAACTCGTGGGTAATGTCGCAAACCTCGCGAACGGTTTCCTCGAACACGCCGTGGGTCGAGGGGTAGGTGATCATGCACGCGGCCAATGTGTCGCCAGCGGCCTGCGCCTTGGCGCGGAAATCAACCGTATCAATGTCGCCACGATCGGTGCATTTCACGACAACCACATCCATCCCGCACATCTGTGCCGAGGCCGGGTTGGTGCCGTGCGCGTTAACAGGGATCAAACAAACCTTGCGCTGACCATCGCCATTTTCGCGGTGATAGGCGGCAATGGTAAGCAGCCCCGCATATTCGCCCTGCGCGCCGGAATTGGGTTGCATAGACATGGCGTCATAGCCAGTGATCTCGCACAGTTTGGCGCTTAGATCAGTGATCAGCTCTTGATAACCCTCGGTCTGATCGCTGGGCGCAAACGGATGGATCAGCGAAAATTCGCGCCAGCTGACGGGCATCATTTCGACGGCTGCGTTCAGCTTCATCGTGCAAGATCCAAGCGGGATCATCGCCCGATCAAGTGCGAGATCACGATCAGCCAAACGGCGCATATAACGCATCATTTCCGTTTCGGCGCGGTTCATGTGGAACACTGGGTGGGTCAGGTATTCGGTCTGGCGGTGCAGTTCGTCGGGTACGCGGTATTCGGCACCAAAATCGCTGTCTTTGCGATCAATTCCAAAGGCTTTCCAGACCTTTTCGATCCGCTTGGGCCGCGTGGTTTCATCCAATGCAATCCCTATCCGGCCGTCCCCGACGCGGCGCAGATTGATATGCTCGTCCAAGGCCGCCTGCATGATCTTGGTCTGATCCTTGCCAACATGCACGGTGATCGTGTCAAAGAACGCATCCGTGCCAATATCAAAGCCTGCCTCTTCCAGCCCCTTGGCCAGACGCACGGCCTTGCGGTGAATGCGTTGGGCAATCGCCTTGAGTCCCTCAGGTCCGTGAAACACCCCGTAAAACGACGCCATCACCGCCAACAATGCCTGTGCGGTACAGACGTTGCTTGTCGCTTTTTCGCGGCGGATATGCTGCTCGCGGGTTTGCAGCGACAACCGGTAAGCCTGATGCCCATGGCTATCAATCGACACGCCGACAATGCGGCCCGGCATGGTGCGCTTATAGGCATCCTTGCAGGCGAAATAGGCGGCATGAGGGCCGCCAAAACCAACCGGCACGCCAAACCGCTGGGTAGACCCCACGGCGATATCCGCCCCCATCGCGCCAGGTTCTTTCAAGAGGGTCAGGGCCAGCGGATCAGCACAGACAATGCCAATCGCCTTGGCGCCGTGCAGCGCCGCAATCGGCGCGCTGAAATCATGCACTTCGCCGTAGGTGCCGGGATATTGAAACACCGCGCCAAACACAGCATCAGCGTCCATATCTGCCGGATCACCAACAATCACCTCGATCCCCAAAGGTGCAGCGCGGGTCTGCATCACGGCGATATTTTGCGGATGACAGTGATGATCAACAAAGAACGCGCCCACCTTTGATTTGGCGACACGCTGCGCCATAACCATGGCTTCGGCGCAGGCCGTGGCCTCGTCGAGCAATGATGCGTTGGCAATATCCAGCCCTGTCAGATCAATAATCATCGTCTGAAAGTTGATTAGCGCCTCCAACCGGCCCTGCGAAATCTCGGGCTGATAAGGGGTATAGGCGGTATACCACGCCGGGTTTTCCAAGATGTTGCGCTGGATCGCCGGCGGCGTCACCGTGCCGTGATAGCCCTGCCCGATCAGGCTGGTATAAACCTTGTTCTTGCTCGCGACTTTGCGCATGTGATGCAGCAATTCACGCTCTGATTTGGCCTTGCCAAAGTCCAGCGGCTTGGCCTGACGGATATCTTTTGGCACAGTCTCGTCAATCAATTGCGCAAGGCTGTCCACGCCGATCACGGCCAGCATTTCCGCCATTTCGGCAGGGCTGGGGCCGATGTGACGGCGATTTGCAAAATCGTATGGCAGATAATCCGTGGGCGTAAACGACATGACCGCTCCTTTGCTGGGCGACTGAATGACAGCTTTTTCTTCCAAAATAACTTCCGCCGGAGGCTCCGGCAAAAGCCCCAAATTCTAGCCGATGAATTTCTGATAGGCTGCTTCGTCCATCAGATCATCAAGCACTGACATGTCCTCGATCTTCATCTTAAAGAACCAAGCCTCGCCCTGCGCATCTTCGTTCACCTTGCCCGGGTCATCGGCCAATGGCGTATTCACTTCGACGATTTCGCCATCCAGTGGCGCAAGGATATCGGACGCGGCCTTGACGCTTTCGATCACCACAACTTCGTCGTCTTTGACAACTTCGGTGCCTTCATCGGGCAGTTCGATAAACACCACATCGCCCAATTGCTCGGATGCATGTGCAGTGATGCCGACAACGATCAGGTCATCCTCGACCCTTAGCCATTCGTGTTCTTCGGTAAATTTCATCTCGGGTCTCTCCGTTGGGTTAGCGTTTGTATGTTGTGGCGCGGAACGGCATGTCCGCGACCATGACTGGCTGTCGTTTGCCGCGGACTTCGCCCCAAAGGGCCGTGCCTGTGGCGCTGTAAGCGATGGCGACATAGCCCATCGACATCGGCGCACCGATGCTGGGGCCGAATGCGCCGGATGTGACGTGGCCGATGGCATCGCCACTGGTCGCATCTGCGAAAATCGGCGTGCCTGCGCGCATCGGTGCGCGGCCCTCGGGCAGTAATCCGACGCGCAAACGGGCAGGACTATTTCCCAATTCATCCAAAATGCGATCCGCGCCGGGAAATCCGCCCGCACGGTCTCCGCCTGCACGGCGCACCTTTTGAATGGCCCATGCAATGTTGCCCTCGATGGGGCTAGTGGTTTCGTCCAGATCCGAGCCATACAAGCACAAGCCCGCTTCAAGCCGCAGGCTGTCGCGGGCACCAAGACCGATCGGCGCAACACCGTCGATGGCCAACACTGCCCGCGCAAAATCAACCGCCGCAGCGTTCGGGACGGACACTTCAAACCCGTCTTCGCCGCTATAGCCGGATCGTGAAATCCACAGCGCGCCGAACACGGTATCTACGGTCAAGACATCCATGAACCGCATCGCGCGCACGTCTGGCACGAGGGTCGCCAGCGCGTCTTCGGCCATCGGCCCTTGCAAGGCCAACAGCGCGCGGTCAGCTATGGCCGTGATCTCGCAAATATCGGACAGCTGCGCACGCAAATGCGCCTCGTCTGCATCCTTGCAGGCGGCATTCACCACCAAAAACAAGTGGTCGCCGCGATTGGCGATCATCAAATCATCGCTGATCCCGCCTGCATCATTGGTGAAAACGCCATAGCGCTGCCGCCCTTGAGCCAAAGCAGAAATCGACACAGGTACCAGCGTTTCAAGTGCCAGCATCGCGTCGTTCAGATCGCCAGATTTCGGGTGTAGCAGGATTTGACCCATATGGCTGACATCAAACAGCCCCGCTTTTTCGCGGGTGTGCAGGTGTTCGCCCATCACGCCCAGCGGAAATTGCACCGGCATGTCATAGCCTGCAAAAGGCACCATCTTGCCGCCCAATTCGCGGTGAAGCCCATGCAGTGCCGTTTGTTTCAGATCGTCCATGCCGTTCCCCTGTCTTTGACCGTCGGGAATCCCGTGCGGCACCGATTACGCGCGGTTGCGCGATTGCGATGCCCCCTCTGTCCGTGCGCCTGAGATCGTTATCCCTTCGGCGGGTGCATCCGCACCACTCTCCAGAGTGTCGTCAACACAGCGGTCCTTGGGCCTGAGAGTTTACCAGGGCGGTTGCTCCTTCGGCACTGGCGAACCAGTTCTCCCACTGTGCTGGAAATTGATATGCTGTTTTGCGCCCGTTCGTAAAGGGCTTTGATGCTTTACTGCGCCGCCATCGGCAGACGCGCCAATTGGCATTGCCCCCAAAGCAGTTCTAACGCCCCGACCAGATTGTCGATATCGGCTTGGCTATGTACGGGCGACGGCGTGATGCGTAGCCGTTCCGTGCCCTTGGGGACGGTTGGGTAATTGATCGGCTGGATGTAGATGCCGTGTTGGTCCATCAGCACGTCCGACAAGTATTTGCATTTCACCGGATCACCAACCATCACAGGAATGATGTGGCTGGGATTGTCGATATGCGGAATGCCGGCGGCATCAAGGCGCGCGCGCACCTGCGCGACACGGGCCTGCTGGCCTACGCGTTCAGCGCTTGATGTCTTAAGGTGGCGGATCGAAGCACAGGCACCTGCGGCAACGGCAGGTGGCAAGGCCGTGGTAAAAATGAACCCGCTTGAAAAGGACCGGATGAAATCGCAAACTTCGGCGCTTCCTGCGATGTAACCACCGACCACGCCGAATGCTTTACCCAGCGTTCCTTCGATCACGGTGATCCGGTCCATCAGCCCTTCGCGTTCGGCAATCCCGCCACCGCGGGGGCCATACATGCCCACCGCGTGTACCTCGTCGATATAGGTCATGGCGTTGTATTTGTCGGCCAGATCGCAGATTTCGCGGATCGGGGCGATGTCGCCGTCCATCGAATAGACGCTTTCGAACGCGATCAATTTCGGTCGCTCTAGCGGCTGTGCGGCCAGTTTCGCTTCAAGATCAGTCAGATCGTTATGCGTCCAGATCTGACGCTCGGCTTTGGAGTGGCGAATGCCTTCGATCATGCTTGCGTGGTTCAGCGCGTCCGATAACACAAGGCAGTTCGGGATTTTCGACGCCAAAGTGCCCAGCGCTGCCCAGTTGGACACATAGCCGCTGGTGAACAACAGCGCGTCTTCCTTGCCATGCAGATCAGCCAATTCGCGTTCGAGCAAGACGTGGTGGTGCGTGGTGCCGGAAATGTTGCGCGTGCCGCCTGCCCCCGCCCCGACTTTATCAAGTGCTTCATGCATTGCGGCCAGAACGTCAGGATGCTGCCCCATGCCAAGGTAGTCGTTGGAACACCAGATCGTCACTTGGCGCACCGCGTCGCCCACATGATTAGTCGCATTGGGGAATGCCCCACGCTCGCGCTCAAGGTCGGCAAAGACGCGATAGTTGCCCTCGTCGCGCAGGCGGGTTAGCTCGGCGCGAAAAAATGACTGGTAGTTCATGGGGAATTCTCCTGCAGCTTGGCAGAGGTTTACAGGCCGTGGCGGATCAGACTTTGATTCAGGTCAATGAAATGACCGTTTACTGAACCGCCTTGATTCCGGCATAGGCCGCACGAAACTGCTGATACGCAGTATCAAATGCAGGTTTCAGCGCGGCATCTGGCATGATCGCCTCGCCCAATGCAGGCGGGATCATCAAGGCTTCGGCGTCACCACCTAACGCAGCCACCATGCCCAACCGCGCCGCGCCCAACGCCGCGCCAAATTCACCGCCCTTTGGCAAGGACAGAGGCACGCCCAGCACCGTGGCAATCATCGTCAGCCAATAGTGCGATCCCGTACCGCCACCGATGGCGATCAGATGATCAAGGTTTGCACCCGTCGCCCGCAG
>JBLHNX010000105.1:0-8196 GCA_047622125.1 Paracoccaceae bacterium
AATACAAAGAAGGCGAAGTGCTGGTCATTCGTAACGAAGGCCCCGCAGGCGGCCCCGGAATGCGTGAAATGCTATCGACTACTGCGGCGCTGTCCGGTCAGGGCATGGGCAAGAAGGTCGCGCTGATCACTGATGGACGGTTCAGCGGCGCGACCCGTGGTTTCTGCGTCGGCCACGTTGGCCCCGAAGCCGCGCACGGTGGTCCGATTGCTATGCTGAAGGACGGCGACATCATCACGCTTAACGCAATTACAGGCGAGTTGAACGTTGATCTTACAGACGCCGAATTGGAAGCGCGCAAAGCCAATTGGAAAGGCCCGCGCGAAACGATCTACGCCAGCGGTGCCGTCTGGAAATTCGCAAAACTCGTCGGCTCGACCCGTTTGGGTGCGGTGACCCATCCCGGTGCAAAGGAAGAACGCCACATCTATATGGACCTGTAAATCGTGACGGGGTTTCGCCCAGTCGTTCTGGGAGGCGTTTGTCTGGCTCTGATCGGCTGCGGCGAGGCATTCCAGACGACGGGTCTTGGCGCGATGTCGTGGTTGGGAGGCGGTGGGGATGCAACGGGTGAGGGCATCCGCACGTTGGCCCTTTTGGATGGGGAAGCGTTTGCGCGCGGACCCGCAGGGTATTGCGTTGATCAGCACGCCAGCCGTTCGGACGACGGTTTTGCGGTGATGGTCGGCTGCGCACTTTTGTCCGAACGTGCGGCCGTCATGCCAACCAAAGACGGATTCATCACCTTACAGGTCGGTGCGGCTGGAACCGCGAGCGTTGCAGGGTCCGAAGAGGCGCTCCGCGCTTTTCTTGAAACAGACGCAGGCAAAGCTGTTTTGGCCGGAAATGGGGCCGCTGGTGACGTGACTTTGCGCAATGTTGATATGACGCCGGGCTTGGTGACGGCGCATTTCGATGACGCGTCCCTTGGTTCCGAACTCGGACTGGAACCACGACTGTGGCAGGGATTTCTTGATCTTAACGGGCGGATGGCGACGGTGACTGTGCGCAGCTTTGCGCGCAATCCGCTGGGCGCGCGCGATGGGACGGCACTGTTGAACACGGCAATCAGTGAAATTCGCGCTGCAAACGCGTCAATCGCCACCCCAGACGGCTAAGCACTGTTTCCTTTTGGTAAACAGTTTGGCAGTTATGGTGCAACTGATGCGCTACCATCTCCAATGAACGAGTGTTTGAATGCCCCGCCGTCTTGGCCTTTCGGAACGACTATTGCAGCGCCGCGTATTGGCCAATTGGGCACGGGCGGCCCGCAAGGCTGCGGGAGCGGAATTGTCGGTTCTGCGTGCACAGCGGTACAGTGCCCGCCAGTTGCGCCAAAAGCTGGACGAGCTGACCTATGTGGCCGACAGCCGTCTTGCGCTGCCGCGCATCGGATCTAACGCATTTGCCAAACCGGGCGGCACTGATTGGTCGTGGCGGCCACAGCTATGGCGTGGCCCGCTGGCGTCCAAGGGCATGTCTAACGTGCAAAGCAAAACAAGCCTTGGAGACGAAGTCACTATTTTCCACGATTGCCGCATCTCTGAACTCACGCTCCGCCAGTTGCGCAACACCCGCGAAGTCGACCTCGCGCCGTTCGGCTTGCGTATGGATGTTTTTCGTTTTGACGGATCGTTTCTGAGCCTTGTCCTCAACCTACCACCAGAGTCTTGCGACGGCCTCAAGAAACGCCACCTTGTGCGCCTTGACGCAAACATCGAGCTTGAAAAGCCGCTCGAGATTTTCGCTCGCCTGAATATCAAGCACGGGCCCAATACGGAGCAAATCGTGCGCGAGCTTCCACTTCATCAAGAAGAAGTCATGGTTGAATTTGACCTCGCCTATTCCAAGCTGAACGAAAAGCGGGTTGAACGTATGTGGGTCGATCTGATTTTTGAGGGCCCCGAAATGAATCAAGTCACGATCCGCGACATTACCTTTTGCCGCCACCCGCGCGCCGAATTGTAAAGGAGGCTGCCATGAGCGAGATTACTCTGACGAAAACCCGCCTGATCGCTGGCGTTTGGGAAGGCGTGTTGACTCACAAGGGTGAGGGAAATTTCCAACCCACACTGCGCGTCACCCATTTGGATCAACCCCTTGAAGATGTCACGGCGCAGGAGGATCAGGCTGCGGGCCATTGGATCGTTCGCGTGCCGGTCCCTGCCAGCCTGATTTCCGACGGGCTGCAGACTTTTGTGATTCGCGAGGCCGTGACGGACGAGGTTCTCGCTAGCTTTGCCCTGCTCGCTGGCGATGCCTTGGCCGAGGATATCCGCGCGGAAATGAACTTGCTGCGCGCCGAACTCGACATGCTGAAACAGGCGTTCCGCCGTCATTGCGTCGAAACAACCTGACGCCGCGTTGCGCGTGACCTTTGCGTCAACGCCCGTCAATGTGGCCCCAAATATTCGGAGCTACATATGTCTGACTATCCGCACCTACTTGCCCCGCTTGATCTGGGTTTCACCACGCTGAAAAATCGTGTGCTGATGGGGTCGATGCATACGGGGCTTGAAGAAACGAAAGACTGGAACCGCGTTGCGGAATTCTATGCTGAACGCGCGCGCGGTGGTGTTGGCCTTATGGTGACGGGCGGCATGGCCCCAAACAACGAGGGCGGCGTGTTCCCCGGTGCGGCGGGTCTGTTCAGCGATCAGGACATTGCCAACCACCGGATAGTCACCGAACGTGTGCACGACGCAGACGGTAAGATCGCCATGCAAATTCTGCACGCAGGTCGGTATGCCTATGGCCCCGAATGTGTTGCGCCATCCCCCGTGAAATCCCCCATTTCGCCGTTTCCACCCAAGGAATTGGACGAAGGCGGTATCGAAAAGCAAATCAGCGATATCGTCACCGCCGCCACGCGGGCGCAAGCGGCTGGCTATGACGGCGTGGAGGTGATGGGCTCCGAAGGGTATTTTCTCAACCAGTTCCTTGTGACGCATACGAACAAACGCACCGACCGCTGGGGCGGATCATACGAAAACCGCATGCGCTTGCCTGTCGAAGTGGTGCGCCGCGTCCGCGAGGCGGTGGGCCCTGATTTCATCGTGATTTATCGCCTGTCGATGATCGACCTGATCCCCAATGGATCAACCTGGGACGAGGTCGTCACGCTGGCCCGCGCGATCGAGACAGCGGGAGCCACGATTCTTAACACCGGCATTGGCTGGCACGAAGCGCGCATTCCGACGATTGCGACATCCGTGCCGCGCCGCGCCTTTACGTGGGTCACCAAGAAACTGATGGGGCAGGTGGGCATTCCCGTGATCACCAGCAACCGCATCAACACGCCGCAAGTGGGCGAAGACGTGCTGGCGGATGGCTGCGCCGACATGGTCAGCATGGCGCGCCCTTTCTTGGCCGATCCGCATTTCGTTGCCAAAGCCGCCCGTGGGGAGGCCGCACAAATCGCGCCCTGTATCGCTTGCAACCAAGCCTGTCTTGATCACACGTTCAGCGGCAAGATGAGCACCTGTTTGGTGAACCCGCAGGCTTGTTTTGAAACCGAACTGGTGATCGCGCCCACCGCCACGCCTAAATCCATCGCCGTGATCGGTGCAGGTCCGGCGGGCCTGTCCGCTGCGATCACTGCGGCAGAACGCGGCCATGCAGTGACTCTGTTTGATAAAGCCGACGAACTTGGCGGCCAGTTAAACATGGCGAAACAAGTCCCGGGCAAAGAAGAATTCTGGGGGTTGGTAGATTACTACCGCGCGATGGTCGCAAAGACGGGCGTGACCCTGCGCCTTGGAGCCACGGCGGCGGCCGATGACCTCGCCGATTTCGACGAAGTCATCATCGCCACCGGCGTGAAACCCCGCGATCCCGCGATCCCCGGCCAACAGGGCCCCAACGTGCTGTCCTACATCGACGTGCTGCGCGGCAAGGCCCCCGTGGGCAAACGGGTAGCGATCATCGGCGCGGGTGGTATTGGTTTTGATGTGGCCGAATTCCTTGTCACGGACGACAGCCCAACCGAGAACCTGGCCGAATGGCTGGAAGAATGGGGCGTTGGCGACCCCGAAGACCAGCGCGGCGGTCTGCGCCCCGAAGGCCCGCAACCGGACCCAGCCGTGCGCGACGTGACGCTGCTGCAACGCAAGGCGCACAAGCTGGGCAAGGGCTTGGGTAAAACAACAGGCTGGATCCACCGCGCAGCCCTGAAAATGAAGAACGTCGATATGATCGGCGGCGTGAACTACGAACGAATCGATGCGGACGGGCTGCATGTTTCGTTTGGCGACGCGCGCGAACGCCCGACCTTGATCGCGGTGGATACGGTCGTGCTTTGCGCAGGGCAATTGCCCGAGCGCACCCTCGCTGACGACCTGATCGCCCGCGGTGTCACACCCCATATTATTGGCGGCGCAGACGTAGCGGCGGAACTGGACGCCAAGCGCGCGATTGATCAAGGGACACGGCTGGCAGCGGGGCTGTAGCCAGCATTGCTCTTGCGCTTGGGTGGAACTACGGAGTGGGTATGGTTTTTGTCACAATCCTGCTCGGGCTTATGCCCTCGTTCTTGATGGTTGGCCTTGGTGGCGTCGTCCGCACGAGGCTATCGGTGAACGCATGGCAAGGGCTGGACAAGCTCAACTTCGAAATCTTGTTCCCAACTTTGATCTTTGTTGCCGCATCCGGACGCCCTATTGCGCTGGCCGATGTGGTGACGATTGGCCCAGCCGTATGGGCGATCTTATGCGCAGGCGCTGCTTTGGGATATCTGTCACGACGTTTCGGTCCCGAAAGGTTCGTTGATTTCGCCGGTGCGTGGCAGACCGCTTGGCGCTTCAATACAGCGATGGCATTTGTCGCCGTTATGACATTGCCAACGCCGCCGCTGGGCCTATTGGCTGTGGCGGTGGGTATGGCGATACCAATGGCCAATGTATTTGCGGTGACGGCCCTATCGCGGGGATCAGGAAATTTTCTGACTACGTTGAAACGAGTCATCCGCAATCCGTTTCTTATCGCATCGGTGGCTGGCGTCACTGTTGGACTTACCGGTCTACATATACCCACTGTAATTATGGCCCCTCTCGAAATGTTGGCGCAAGCAGCGATCCCCGTTGCGTTGATTTCAGTGGGCGCAACGATGAACTGGGGGGCCTTGACGCGACTGAACATGTTCAGCGGTATCATCTGCGCGACCAAGCTGGTTATTCTGCCAATGCTGACTTTTGCACTGTGCTGGGTGTTCAAGGTGGATGGACCGCTTGCCGCAACGCTTGTGTTGTTTGCAGCCCTGCCAACGGCGTCTGCGGCCCATGTTCTGGCATCAGGGTTCGGCGCAGACCGTGAACTTGCGGCGACATTGGTGGCACAGTCGACATTGCTTTCTGCGCTTAGCTTGCCTGTTTGGATAACTGTGATAACGCTCGCGTTCTGACTGAAGAAACTCACCGTTTCCCCGTTTCTCGCCCCGCAACAGTCCTGCCAATACCCCGCAATTGTCAGGCGCGCGCCGCAGTCCTGCCCGAATTGAGGGCGATACAAATCCTCGAACAAAGATGCAACCCGAGGAACGAGTATGGATCGTCTGACCGAAATGGAAGCCTTTGCCACTGTTGTGGATCAAGGTGGATTTACCGACGCGGCCAAGAAGATGGGGATTTCAAAATCCGCCGTTTCCAAGCACGTTTCTTCACTCGAGGCACGCCTTGGTGCGCGCCTTTTGAACCGCACAACCCGGCGTGTCAGCCCCACTGAAATTGGCCTGGCCTATTATGACCGCGCCCGCCGTGTTCTTAATGATGCAGGCGAGGCGGATGCGCTGGTCACGTCCATGCAATCCGCGCCATCCGGTCTTCTAAGGATCAGCGTGGCGACCGATTTTGGCGTCAATCACCTATCGCCTGTCCTTGGTGACTTCTTGACAGAATTCCCTGATATCACGGTAAATATGGTCCTCAATAACCGCTATGTTGAGTTGATCAGCGAAGGGTTCGACATGGCGATCCGCATTGGAGAGCTGGAAGACAGCACCCTGCGCGCCCGCAAGTTAACCGAAACCAGCCGCCGGATGATCGCCAGCCCGGCCTATTTTGAAAAGTATGGTCGCCCGAAAAAGATCGACGATCTGAACGAACACAAACTGCTGCACTATTCCAATCAGTCTAATGCCGCCGTGTGGAAACTGACTGCCCCGTCGGGTGAAAAACGTCAGGTGCGCACCTCTGGCGGGCTGACGGTGAATGACGGGCAATCCCTGCTGAACGCTGCGATCAGCGGTCTTGGGATCGCCTTTCTGCCCAGTTTTCTTTATGCTGACGCGATGGCGCAGGGTCTTGTCGAAGACGCAATTCCTGATCTTCCGATAGATACGCAGGGCATCTATGCGGTCTACCCGCCGGGCCGTTTCACACAGCCCAAGGTTCGCGCTTTCATCGACTTTCTTGTGCATTCATTCGCCGAAAAAGGGCCGCATGACTGGTGACGTGTTAAATTAATCCCATAGGGTGCAACGCCCAAACTTAGCGCAGCCTTTGGGCTGCGTTTTTTTTACCCGATAAGCGGAGCGTCGACGCAGGCGTGCTTTGCACACTCCAATTCAAGCGTCACATGGGCGATCCCGAACTGGTCAGACAATTGCGCCTTGATCGCTTGCTTCATTGCATCCGCCGCCGACCATGCACCGCCCCTGACAACAACATGTGCCTGAAACGCGGGTGCGTGTTCTTGCATCTGCCAAAGATGTGCGTGATGAACGTCCGCGACGCCATCCACATCCAACACTGTGGCAATCACGTCTTTGATTGCTAAATTATCGGGCGCACCCAACATCAAGATGCGGATCACGCCGCCGATCTCGCCAAATGACATCCACAGGATGTAGCCCGCGATTAGCAGCGTCACCGCCGGATCAACAAGCCGCCAGTCGTAAAGTAGGATCAGAGTGCCCGCGATAATCACGGCCACGGATGCAGCTGCATCGGCTAGATTGTGCAGGAACGCCGCGCGGATATTTACGCTGTCCTTGGACATGGAAAACGTCAGCAGGGCCGTTACGCTATCAATAATCAACGCCAGTCCCGCAAGGATAACGACCAACCAACCATCGACAGGCTGCGGATCGAACAGCCGCCATACGGCCTCGTAAGCGAGGTAAAACCCGACGATGATGAGCGTGGTATAGTTTATCAACGCCGCGACAACCTCTATCCGGCCATAGCCGAACGGCATGTCAGCATTGGCAGGACGCCGCGCGATCTTGCGAGCGGCAAAGGCAATGATCAGCGACATGGCGTCCGACAGGTTGTGGATTGCATCGGCGATCAGCGCCATGCTGCCCGCAAAAATGCCGCCGATGATCTGCGCAACTGTCAGCAACAGGTTCACGGCGATCGCGGCCCCGACGCGACGATCGCCGGCATTGGGGTCGATGTGATGATGGTGATTATGTCGGGCCATGATGCGTCCTTGATTGCTATCTGGTATGCATCTAATGTCTCTAGTGGCTAGAGGTTCAAGAGGTAATTTGACATGTTTTCAATCGGTCAGCTGTCCAGCAAAACAGGCGTGAAAATTCCGACGATCCGCTACTACGAAGACATTGGCATAATCACTAATGCGGGGCGCAGCGCGGGCAATCAACGCCGCTATGATGATGCAGGCCTGCGCCGTTTGGCCTTTGTGAAACACGCGCGCGATCTGGGTTTGCCACTTGATGCCATCCGCGAATTGATCGCGCTGGATCACGGGGCCGACCAACCCTGCGAGGATGCCCACCGCATCGCGGCCGACCATTTGCAGCACCTGCGCAGCCGCATTGCACGGCTGCAAACGCTGGAACGGGAATTGACGCGGATCGCATCTGTGCACGATTCAGGCTATGCATCAGACTGTCAGGTTATCGCGGCGCTGGCCGATCACCACCTATGCGAGACCTCGCATTAATCAGTTGAGGTCAGGATCACTTCCACCCGCCGATTGGCCTCGCGGCCTTCGGGGGTCAGATTTGATTGGACCGGAGCAAGAAACCCCATTCCTTCGGCCTGCAACTGCGCGCGGCTTGCGTCATAGTCGCTGACCAGCCGTTCAAGAACAGATCCGGCGCGCCGCTTGGACAGTGCGATATTTCCATCCAATGCCCCTTCAGAATCCGTGTGCCCGACAAGTGCAACGCTGCGGTCCGGGTTCATGAAAAGATAGTCCGCCAATGTCTGAAGTGATGAAAACGGAGCATCG
>JBLHNX010000106.1:0-8168 GCA_047622125.1 Paracoccaceae bacterium
CGACGTAAGTCTTGGCAGGGTCCAGCGCTTCGCCGGTTTTGAGCAGTGTTAGCTCGCTCACCCGTTCGCCGATCGGTTTGTTGATGTCGATCCGGTAGCCCATGCCACCAACGCGAACCATGTCGCCGCCCTGCTGATAATAGGGGTCTTCGTTGAACAGGTTATCGGCCACGTCTTCCATGATGGTGTGAATGAATTCACCCGTCATTTCAGAGCGATAGGCGTTTGGATAGGTCATCGACGTCACGTTCCACAGGTCTTCGCGGGTGATGTCCTGACCGGGCAAAATCGACGGCCCCCAGCGCACGCCGGGCGACATCGCGATGTCGGCCTCACGTTCTTCGATCAGCGCGTCACAGATCAGATCATCCCATGACCCGTTGAAATTGCCGCGGCGATAAAGCAGCGTGTCGTCGGCTGTTTTGCCGAGCACTTCGGTTAGTTCCGCCTCGAACGGGGCGCGTTGCTCGTCGATGACGGCCGTCACTTCGGCGTCAGGCGCAATCACATCCGAGAAAATCGGGATCAGTTTGTGGCGGAATCCCATCATCCGGCCGTCGCGCACATCCAGATCAACGCGGCTGACGAATTTGCCGTTGGACCCTGAAGCAATGATGATCGTGTCACCGATCAGAACAGGTTCGGGCAACGCATCATGGGTGTGGCCTGCAAGGATAACGTCGATCCCTGTCACGCGGCCTGCCATCGCCTTGTCTACATCAAAGCCGTTGTGCGACAGACATACGACCAGTTCCGCGCCCATACCGCGCACTTCGTCGACCATCTCCTGCATCCGCTGATCACGAATGCCAAACGAGTATTCAGGGAACATCCAACCCGGGTTGGCAATGGGCATGTAAGGAAATGCTTGCCCGATCACGGCGATTTTTACGCCGCCGCGTTCAAAGAATTTATAGGGCTGAAAATCTTCCGATGGTTCATCCCATTCGGCGTCAAAAATGTTCTGGCCGAGCGCTGCAAACGGCAGATCACCGACGATATCACGCACGCGATCCGACCCAAGCGTGAATTCCCAGTGGAACGTCATCGCATCGGGTTTCAGCATGTTCATGACGTTGACGACGTCTTGGCCTTCGGTCTGGTAACAAGTGTAAGACCCGTGCCATGTGTCGCCGCCATCTAGCAGCAGTGCATCAGGACGCGCGGCGCGAATTTGGTTCACGACAGTCGCAACGCGATCCATCCCACCCATCTTGCCATAACCTTGTGCAAGAGCGGAAAAATCGTTGTAAGTCAGTGCGTAATGCGAGGGGCTTCCATCGTCGATCCCATAAGCCTTGCGGAAGTCTGCACCAGTGATGTGCGGCACAGCGCCTTTGTTACCACCTACACCAATGTTAATTTCCGGCTCGCGGAAATAGATCGGTTTCATTTGCGCGTGGATATCCGTGACATGAATGAGCGAGACATTCCCGAAGGTTTCAAAATCCAGCAGTTGATCCTGCGTCAGGGATTGTTGGGCTGCCAATTTCCCCCAGTTGCCAAATCCAGATGCGCCGACGATTGCGCTGGCGGCCACACTGGCCTGAAGAAAGTCACGGCGAGAGATCATGTGGTTTCCTGTTCGGTTTTCAGCAATCACATTCCGAAAGCTGAATATAACTAATGAAAGAAAACCCGCGAACGCTTATGCGCCGCGGGCCCCTGGTTTTTAGTTGCGGACGGACGGCCCTTCGACGGACAAGCCATTGCCGCGCGATGCAACATAAAGCTCGAGCGCCACGAACTCGGGGCTACCAACCGAGTAGGTTTCGGCGCGCGTATCACGCACACAGCCACGGAAACGCGAATGCACTCCGTTCAGCCGCGCGTTTTTGAGGCGGTAGGTCGGGAAGCCGTTGATCATGCCTTGGCTCAGGTGGTCCGCACGAATGAGGTTGCCATAGTTCTGTTCGTGGCAATTCGCGCAGGACAAATCCAATTGACCCGTACGTGTATAATAAAGCTCGCGCCCCATTTCCCACGTTTCAGCGGCAGGGCCGTCAATTGCAACGTCTACCGGCATTCCGCGCGACACTGAGGCAAGAAGCGCTTGCATGTTCAACATGTCGTTCTTGTCATAATCCCATGCTTCGGCGCCCATCTGTTCGGTGCGGCAATCATTGATCTGCGTCGTCATCGTGCGCACTTCGCCCGCGCCTTCGTTCCAGCGCGGATAGACCGCACTTACGCCAGCCATATCTTCAGGCGTGCCGTGGCAGCTTGCACAGGACTCGCCTGCTTCACCTTCAACGGTGTTCCAGGCATCAATTGCAGCCTCGGTAAAGATCATGCCTGGATTTTCAAAGTCATCCATTTCGAATGCTTGTGTTTCCGTCGCGCGGAAAACCCAACCGGACATAATCTCGCTAATGCCGGTCCCTTCCATGTGCGCAGGCGCAGGCGCGCGCACAGTAATTTCGAGTTCGCCGTTGATAATCAAATCGGCATCTTCGTCTGCCATAGCCGGCCCAAAAGGGACGGCCATAGCGAGACACACGGCACTTGCGGACAGTAGTGTTTTTTTCATTTTAGCCCCTCCCTGGACAAGAAATCTAGTTGACTGCGATATCTTTGCTGTCGGTGTAAACAGAGCTATCGTCGTCATACCACGTGAAGACGAAAGTGCCGCTTTCGGGCACAACCGCTTCGAATTCCAGAAACGGGTTCGTGGAAATTGCGGGTTCAAATGCAACGTCGATCACCATTTCACCGTTAAATTCGCAGGTGAAGCGGTTGATGATCGAGCGTGGAATGACGTTGCCGTCACCGTCTTTGCGCTGGCCCGATTCCATCGGATGCGAGATCAGCGTTTTTATCGTGATCGTCTCGCCAGCTGCGGCTTCGCGTGGAACGCGAACGCGGGGTGTTACGTTATCTGCCATGTGTCGTTGCTCCTATTAGCCGCCGCAGCCGCCGATTGTGACTTTCACTTCTTGCGTGGCCTGAACGAACGATCCGTCGGGCATTTTCGCGATAGCAAGAACGTCCTGCGTTCCGGCAAGGCGGATACGTGTAGAAGCGCGCTGTGCGCCGGCAAGCGGGCCAAAGTTGAAAGTGCCAACTGCGGGTGTCGGGTTGCCGGTGGCAAGCACCATGATCGAAACTGCACCGGGTGCATCGACCTCGATTGGAACGGTGTTGCCGTTTTCGGCGATTTCCGGCGCGATCAATGTGATCCCACCTGTGCCGATTTCGGCACCGCCTGTGAACGCGGCGATGTCACCATCAACGTCTGCAAATGCTTTGAATGGCACAACAGCCGCAAAGGCGGTGCCCATGGCCATCAAAAGCGTTTCTCTGCGTGTAAAGCTCATGCTGTCTCCTGTAGCGTCTGGCTGCGTTTAGTCTTGCAGCGTCATGAGGTAAGCGACCACGTCTTCGACTTCTTGTGCGGTCAAAATCGGGTCAAGCGGGCCTTCGGCAGCCTTGCCGGTATAGCCGTCGCCGGGGCGGGTAAAACCGTCGATCATGTAAAACGCCGGCATCACCGACTCCGGGAACGTCATCTTGGAGTTCGAGACGATGCCGCGCAGATCAGACACTTCCCAGCGCGAACCGGCACCATCCAACGATGGGCCAACTTCGCCGTGGAAGGGAAATTCCTCCAAGGCCGTGACCTGATGGCAGGCAATGCAATTGCCTTTGCCACGATTGGCCATAATCTCGCGCCCTGCTGCGGGATCGCCAGCGGCTCCGGAAACGGACATTTCGACCTGTCCATAATCGCCGAATGTTACATCACTTGGCGCAGTTTCAGCGATGGCGATTGTGCCAAAGCCAGCGGCGAATGCCGACAGTAAAATCCTTTTCATGGTCCCTCCCTGGGTCCTCTGTTCTTGGTGTCTACAGTAGCGCAGGCTTTTAGATTCTCGCAACACCAAAATCAATTATTTGAATATGACTATGTGAAAAATATATTTTATTCAACGATTCCGCGCTCTTGAAGAATGCGCGCGTGGTAGCGTTGGAAGGATTCGTCGGTCTGATAGTGCCCTTCACGAATCCAGTTCAGCAAGTTTAGGGTCGTCCACTTGCCGAAAGCCCCCGGCATCGTGACGATTGTCGCCTGACTCGCAATGGCATCCTCGGCCACCTCGGGCGGAAAGAACATCAGCGTCGGCGTGAACTGTGCGTTCCAGCGCCGTACGATATCTTTTTCGGCCATGACTTCACCATCAAAATCAGTGACTTCGACATCACCGAACATGTTGATTTGGACCACGAAAAAGCTGTCATGCAATGCGGCGTTTATCTCGGGGTCAGGGAAGACGGTTTCGTGCATCCGCGAACAGTAAATGCAGCCGCGCTGCTCGATCATCACGAGCAGCGTTTTGCCTTGGTCGTTGGCATCGGCCAGATCCTCGCGCAGGTCTTTGAATGTCTCTTGAATCCAGTCGGCATCGTGGAGCCCGTCATCGCCGATTTCGGCGGCAAAGAGTGGTGCTGCAATGAGTGCGAGCGCGGCAAGGGTTATGCGTAGCATTAACTAGTCTCCTGTTATCCGATTGTTGCAAAACTGGGGAAGGTTTCGATTAGCCAAGCTGCGATGTAGTTGACGGAATTCGTTGCGATGAGAATGGCAAAGATGATCAACATCACGCCCATCGCTTTTTCAACGACGCCAAGGTATTTGCGATTGCGCTGCGCCCAGCCAAGGAACGGACGGGCAAACAATGCCGCAACGATAAAGGGCGAGGTCATCGAGATACCGTAGACAAACAGCAACGCGCCACCTTCCCAGATGTTACCGAACCCGCTCGCCATCATCAGGATCGAGGCAAGAGCGGGACCCACGCAGGGTGTCCAACCGAACCCGAATGCCAAGCCCATGAGGTAGGCGCCCAGCATGTTGGACGGCGCCGCCGAGCTTTCGATGCGGGCCTCGCGATAAAGGAACGGGATGCGCATGATCCCAAGGAAATGCAGCCCGAACAACAGCAGGATCGCCGCGGCGACATAGCTTAGCTCCTGTTTCCATTGCCCGAATGTGCCGCCTACAGCCGTGGCCCCCATTCCCAAAAGTACGAAAATTGTCGTAACCCCAAGGGCGAATGCGATGGCCGAAAACACCAGTTTGCGCTGCGTGCCTGGCGGAAAATCATCCTCGCCGCGCAATTCGTTCATCGAAATGCCGGCCATGTAGCTGAGGTAGAAAGGCACCATGGGCAAAATGCACGGCGTAAAGAATGATAATAGTCCGGCAATAACCGCTCCAAGATATGTGATCTCTTGCATGTCGGGATTCCTTGAAACGGTCGATGATTCACATTAAGATACGTGAATGAGTAAGCGTTTGACTAGTCTTTTTCTTTTCGTCGCGATGGGTGTGCTTGCCGCACTCCCCGTAATTGCACGCGCTGATACTGTTATGATGATGGCCGAAGAACCCGGTTGTATCTGGTGTGCTGCTTGGAACCGTGAGATCGGCCCTATTTACGACAAGACCGGCGAAGGCGCTGCAGCACCTTTACGCCGTGTGGACATCACCGACCCCATCCCTGCCGACATCACCCTTGCCCGCGCAATCAATTTCACACCGACCTTTGTGTTGCTGAGTGATGGCGTCGAAGTATCCCGCCTTGAGGGCTATCCCGGCGAAGATTTCTTTTGGGGGCTTGTCGCCATGATGCTTGATCGAAATGACATTCCCTACAACGTCAAAACCGCGACCGAACCCAGTAGCCCGTGACACACTTGGTGATTTTTTTGATGAGCGCACTCGCTAGTGAGGCTGTGTTTCTATAGGGAAGTTAGCAACAAAGAGGGCGGCTGACCCTCTGTCTATTCGGAATTGGATCCGCAACATGAGTTTGCCAGTATTGGACGATGGCTTAAGCGATGCTGAAATCGACGCCATGGTCGAGAATGCGACCCGCGCCACGAATTTCCTCAAGGCTATTGGCCACGAAGGCAGGCTGCTAATCTTGTGCCACTTGGCAACGGGCGAGAAATCCGTTGCAGAATTGGAGAAGCTGCTTTCAGCGCGCCAAGCTGCTGTTTCCCAGCAATTGGGGCGTTTGCGGCTTGAGGGCCTTGTGCAACCGCGCCGTGACGGGAAAGCCATCTACTATAGCTTGACGGATGATCGCTGTAAGCGGATCATATCCGTTGTTTATGACTTGTTCTGCAAAACAGCTTGATGAACTAAACTTGGTCATTTCAACGGCGTATCGACACGCACACAACGGGAGACGCCACCATGCTTGATGCTTTGGGCGACGGAAATGTCGCGGCACTTGCCGGTTTATTCGGTGGAATCATGCTTGGGCTTGCCGCGCGTTTGGGCCGATTTTGCACCTTGGGTGCCATCGAGGACTTTGCCTATGGCGGTAGCGACGTGCGACTGCGGATGTGGATTCTGGCGATTGGTACGGCGGTTTTTGGTACATTCGTTAGTATTGCGTTGGGCTGGGTTGTGCCGACATCTTCATTTTACATCAGTCAGGTTTTTTCACCATTCGCGGCAATAGCTGGCGGATTGGTGTTCGGTTATGGCATGGCCATGGCGGGCAATTGTGGTTTTGGGGCCCTGGCCCGATTGGGCGGTGGGGATTTGCGGTCATTCGTGATCGTTGTCGTCATGGGATTGGCGGCTTACGCGACAATGTCGGGACCTGTTGCATGGCTGCGTATCATCGTCTTTCCGCCACAACCCGTGGCAGTTGAACCGCAAGGCATTGCACATCTGATCAGCGGCTTTAGCGGCCTACCAGTTTGGGCTGTTGGTGCGGCAATTGGTGTTGGGCTGATTGCGCTTGCGCTTGGCTCGGCCTCGATCAGGTCAGATAGATCGGCTGTGTTCTGGTCGGTCGTCGTCGGCATTTCGGTGGTTAGCGCATGGATTTTTACCAGCTGGATCACGGCCAACGGCTTTGACGGCACCCCCGTCGTCTCGCACACTTTCGCCGCCCCTTTAGGCGAAACGATGCTTTATGCGATGACCGCCTCAGGACAAACGCTAAGTTTTGGGATCGGCTCGATCGCGGGTGTTTGGGGCGGCGCGTTCGTGGGCAGCTTGATCAAAGGCCACTTTCGGTGGGAAGCCTGCGATGACCCACGCGAGTTGCGCCGCCAGATTTTCGGTGCGGCTATGATGGGCGCGGGCGCGGCGGTTGCCCTGGGGTGCAGCATCGGACAAGGGCTTTCGGCGTTCTCGTTGTTGGCGTTTTCAGCGCCCGTGACATTTATCGCCATGTTTATCGGCGCGCGTCTTGGGCTAAAACACCTGATCGAAGGTTTCACACCCGCCGAATAGCTGCGCAATTTGCCTTAGCCTGCCAGATACGCACCAAGGGCCGCAGCCGTTCCATCACGCTGGATCAACCGATGCCACCGCGCAAAGCTTGCCGCAAAACGCAGGTTATCGCCAAGGTCGCCGTATAATGGCTTTTGCAGCCTTGACCAAAGTTTCCCAGAACGGGCCATTGGCCACGATCTCACTGCCGTCTTCGCGCGTGCCTTCACACATGCGCGCCCAAAGCGCCTCGACGAGGGCGAGCCCTTCTATCGGCCCACCTGTGGCCAAGCCGTCGCGAATAATGGGGTAAAGAAACCCTGCGTGACGCGATGACCCGTCAAAGGCTGAGCGGCATCGGCGGAACGCGCCCCCGCACCAATGATCACCCGGTCAAGTGCTGCGCCGTCATTCATCAAGCGATGCAGATACAATGCCTGATGGGCGCGATGAAAATTTCCGAGGCCGATATGCACAATGCCAGCAGTCAAATCCCCGAGTTGATACGCAGGCCGACGAATGCCGTCTGGCAAATGGGCGAGGGTGTCCAAATTCAGTTTCATTAACTCATCCATTGGTTACCATCGACGTTATACGCCTGCGACAGAATATAATCGGACTCTGGCGAGGCGAGAAAAACCGCCATGCCAGTTAGATCTGCAGGTACCGCGAAACGACCGACAGGCACAAAGGCCGCGACCTCGGCCTTTTTCTGACCCGGTTTCTTGACTTCCAACTTGGCGATTATCGCATCCACATGTTCCCAGTGTTCACCGTCCACCACGCCCGGCGCGATAGCATTGACGTTGATACCGTGTTTGATCAGGTTCAAGCATGCAGATTGCGTCATGGAAATCACCGCCACCTTGGTCGAGCAGTAGACCAAAACAAGGCTTTCACCGCGACGGCCCGCTTGGGATATCACCGCACC
>JBLHNX010000107.1:0-8138 GCA_047622125.1 Paracoccaceae bacterium
ATCTGATCAGCGGCTTTAGCGGCCTACCAGTTTGGGCTGTTGGTGTGGCGATTGGTGTTGGGCTGATTGCGCTTGCGCTTGGCTCGGCCTCGATCAGGTCAGATAGATCGGCTGTGTTCTGGTCGGTCGTCGTCGGCATTTCGGTGGTTAGCGCATGGATTTTTACCAGCTGGATCGCGGCCAACGGCTTTGACGGCACCCCCGTCGTTTCACACACTTTCGCCGCCCCTTTAGGCGAAACGATGCTTTATGCGATGACCGCCTCAGGACAAACGCTAAGTTTCGGGATCGGCTCGGTCGCGGGTGTTTGGGGCGGCGCGTTCGTGGGCAGCTTGATCAAAGGGCACTTCCGGTGGGAAGCCTGCGATGACCCACGCGAGTTGCGCCGCCAGATTTTCGGCGCGGCTATGATGGGCGCGGGCGCGGCGGTTGCACTGGGGTGCAGCATCGGACAAGGGCTTTCGGCGTTTTCGCTGCTGGCGTTTTCAGCGCCCGTGACATTTATCGCCATCTTTATCGGCGCGCGTCTTGGGCTAAAACACCTGATCGAAGGTTTCGTGCCAGCTCAATAGCTGCGCGATTTTCCTTAGCCTGCCAGATACGCACCAAGGGCCGCAGCCGTTCCATCACGCTGGATCAACTGATGCCACCGCGCAAAGCTTGCCGCAAAGCGCGGGTTATCGCCAAGGTCGCCGTAGAATGGCTGTTGTGCGATCCATGCTTGCGGGTTGCCCTTTGCGGCTTTTGCGGCCTTGACCAAAGTTTCCCAGAACGGGTCATTGGCCACGATCTCACTGCCGTCTTCGCGCGTGCCTTCACACATGCGCGCCCAAAGCGCCTCGACGAGGGCGAGCCCTTCTATCGGCCCACCTGTGGCCAAGCCGTCGCGAATAATGGGGTGAAGAAACCCCGCGTGACGTGATGACCCGTCAAAGGCTACGCGGCGCGTGGTGTCGCGTATCTCAGGGTTGGCAAAGCGACGCTCAACCAGATCGACATAGTCAAGCGGCGTCATGACCGGCACGGCTGCCACGTGGGGTACAATTTCTTCAACTTCGATCTTGCGGAACAGCGCGCGGATCAAAGGGTTTGCCATCGTGCCCGCGATTGTGTCGATCGACATCAATTCACCCGGTGTGGCGATGATCTGATGACCGGCGTTTAGCAGACGCAGTTTCATCGCCTCGAACGCATGTACGTCTTGGGTAAAGGTCGCACCGGCTTTGTCCCAATCGGGTCGGCCAGCGCAGAATTTGTCCTCGATCACCCATTGGCGAAAGTTCTCGTGCGTCACCGGCGCTGCGTCTTCGATCCCGAACGATTTGGCCATCGCCAACTCGGCGGGTCCGGTCGCGGGGGCGATACAATCAACCATCGCATTGGGAAAAGTGACGTTGCCGTCAATCCATGCCGCAAGGTCTGGATCAATCAAAGTCGCCAGACCCATGATGGTCTGACGCAAAATATCGCCGTTGCCTTGCAGGTTATCGCAGCTTTGGCAGGTAAAGGGGCCGTGATTGGCAGCGCGGCGCGCGCCAAGGGCCGCAATCATCGCGCCGAATGCGGTCTTTGGTTTGTCGGGGTTGGCGGCGTCATGCTGAATATCAGGGTGATCGCTATCAAATCCGCCGTTGCTAGACTGGTAATAACCACCCTCAGTCACGGTCAAGGCGACGATGCGGATTGCGGGGTCGGCCATTTGCGCGATCAGCGGCGCATTATCCGCAGCAATCGGCACGAAGCCGATCATTGATCCGGTCACTTCGGCGGATATGCCCGATGGGTCCAATTCAATCAACGTAGAAAGGCAATCTTGCGCCAGCAGCTTTTCGCGCTGCGCGGCATCGGCAGGACGCACGCCGGCACCAATGATCGCCCAGTCAAGTGCTGCGCCGTCATTCATCAAGCGATGCAGATACCATGCTTGATGGGCGCGGTGAAAATTTCCGAGGCCAATATGCACAATGCCAGCAGTCAAATCCCCGCGTTGATACGCAGGCCGACGAATACCGTCTGGCAAATGGGCGAGGGTGTCCAAATTCAGTTTCATCAACTCATCCATTGGCCACCATCGACGTTATACGTCTGCGACAGAATATAATCGGACTCCGGTGAGGCGAGAAACACCGCCATGCCGGTTAGATCAGCAGGAACCGCAAAACGGCCGGCAGGCACAGAGGCCGCAACCTCGGCCTTTTTCTGACCCGGTTTCTTGCCTTCCAACTTGGCGAACATCGCATCCACATGTTCCCAATGTTCGCCGTCCACCACGCCCGGCGCGATAGCATTGACGTTGATACCGTGTTTGATCAGGTTCAGGCCTGCAGATTGCGTTATGGAAATCACGGCCGCCTTGGTCGAGCAGTAGACCAAAACAAGGCTTTCACCGCGACGGCCCGCTTGCGACGCCATGTTGATAATCTTGCCGCCGTGACCTTGGGCAATCATCTGTTTCGCGGCAGCCTGCATAGTAAACAGCGTGCCTGCCACGTTCACGGCATAAAGTTTGTCAAAGCTTGCCCGCGTGATGTCGACCGTCTCGGCCGCATCGAACAGGGCCGCATTGTTGATCAGGATATCCAACTTGCCAGCATGGGACACCACCGCAGCAACCGCTGCGTCGATGCTGCCTTGATCGCTCACATCGATTTGCACGGCATAGGCTGCACCGCCCAATTCCGACGCTGTCTGCTTTGCGGCATCAAGGTCAATATCGGCAATCGCAACGGTTGCACCTTCGGCAAGATACGCCTCGGCAAAACCGCGCCCGATCCCGCGCGCGGCACCCGTGATCAGCGACGATTTTCCTTCAAGCCGCTTCATGCGATGCGAAGACCTTCGGCATCAAAGCGGTGCAACTGGTCCATGTCCGGCGTCAGATAAATCGTATCGCCGTGGCGGGCTTCAATATCACCCGTAATGCGAACGGTCATCATGTCGAGAAGGCCAGTATTGTGAACGTGAATGAAGGTATCAGACCCAAGGTGTTCAGCTACGCCAACGGTGCCCTTCCACAAGCCTTCGGTCTTGGACACGCTCAGGTGCTCTGGCCGGATACCGATGGTTGTCGCGTCGTGCTTTGCGGCCTCGGACCCTTCGATCTGGTTCATTTTAGGCGAGCCGATAAATCCCGCAACGAACTTGTTGCGCGGCGTGTGATACAGTTCTAGCGGCGAGCCCACCTGTTCAATCACGCCAGCGTGCAGCACGACGATCTTGTCGGCCATGGTCATGGCTTCGACCTGATCGTGGGTCACGTAGATCATGGTGGTTTTCAGCTTTTCGTGCAGCTCCATGATTTCAAGGCGCATCCCGACCCGCAAAGCGGCATCAAGGTTGGACAGGGGTTCGTCAAACAAGAACGCAGCCGGTTCACGCACAATCGCACGGCCAATGGCCACCCGCTGGCGTTGACCACCTGACAATTGGCCGGGCTTGCGATCAAGGTAGTCGGTCAAGTTTAGCGCAGCAGCAGCGGCGTTAATCTTGGCCTCTTGCGTGGCCTTATCCAATTTCGCCATCTTCATCGGGAAGGCGATGTTCTTGCGCACGGACATGTGCGGGTACAAAGCGTAGGACTGGAACACCATAGCCAATCCGCGTTTGGCGGGAGGCAGGGATGTTGCGTCATTGCCATCAATCGCGATGTGGCCCGACGACGTGTCTTCCAGACCTGCGATCAAACGCAGCAAGGTTGATTTACCGCAACCGGAGGGGCCGACAAAGACGACGAATTCGCCTTCGTTGATGTCCAGATCCAGCGGCGGAATGACTTGCACATCGCCAAAGCTTTTCGTGACTTGGTTAAGGGTGATATTTCCCATGTGTCAAATTCCTTTTTCAGGTCTTTATTTCACTGCGCCGAACGTCAGGCCGCGAACAAGTTGTTTCTGGCTGAACCAGCCAAGGATGAGGATTGGCATAATCGCCATTGTCGATGCCGCGCTAAGCTTGGCGTAGAACAATCCCTCGGGGCTGGAATAACTGGCAATGAACGCTGTGAGTGGGGCTGCTTTCGCCGCCGTTAGGTTGAGCGTCCAGAACGCTTCGTTCCATGCCAGAATAAAGTTCAAAAGCAGGGTCGAAGCGATGCCGGGGATGGCCATTGGAGTCAGGACATACAAGATCTCTGATTTCAGGCCTGCACCGTCCATCCGCGCCGCTTCCAGAATTTCACCGGGAATTTCGCGAAAGTAAGTGTACAGCATCCAGACAATGATCGGCAGGTTGATCAACATCAAAACGATGGTCAGTCCCACGATGCTATCCAGCAGTCCCAATTTGATGAACAGCAGATAGATCGGGTACAGCACACCGACCGCTGGCAACATCTTGGTGGAGAGCATCCAGAGCAGGATATCTTTGGTGCGGTTGGATGGCACAAAGGCCATGGACCACGCCGCAGGGATCGCAATGATCAGCCCGAGGATCGTTGACCCCCCAGCAATAAAGATCGAGTTCCACAAGAAGCGACCGTAGTTCGAACGTTCCATGACCGTGGAATAGTTTTCAAGCGTCCAGTCAAAGAACAGAAAGATAGGTGGATCGCTGATCGCCTGTGCTTCGGTTTTGAAGCTGGTCAGGATGGTCCACAGGATCGGAAAGAAAATCAGCAGACCGATGATCCAAGCAAGCGTCGTGTTGATCGCTTTGCGTTGTGTTGTGACAGAACGTGCCATGTATCGACCTCCCTTAATCTAGGTTCTTGCCGACGATGCGCATCAGGAAGATGGCAACGATATTGGCAAGGATGATGGCATAAACGCCGCCCGCAGACCCAAGTCCGATGTTCTGACTTTCAAGCACGCGCTGATAGATCAGATACGAAAGTGTCCGGGTGCCGAATGCGCCGCCTGTGGTCACGAAAATCTCGGCGAAGATTGCCAGCAGAAAAATCGTTTGGATCAAGATAACAATGGTGATTGCGCGGCTCAGGTGCGGCAATGCGATAAACACAAAGCGCGAGAGCACAGACGCGCCGTCCATTTCCGCCGCCTCAAGCTGTTCGCTGTCCAAAGACTGGATCGCGGTGAGCAAGATGAGCGTTGCGAACGGCAGCCACTGCCAGCTGACAATCAGGATGATCGACGGCATCGCCGCCTCAGACATCCAACTGACCGGATCGGCGCCAAAGAACTTGAATAGATGTGCAAACAAACCGTTTGTCGGGTCCATGAAGATGTTTTTCCAGACCAGTGCCGAAACCGTCGGCATCACGAAGAACGGCGCGATCACAAGGATACGAACAACACCTTGGCCCCACATCGGTTGATCCAGAAGGATCGCAAGAAGAACACCGAGCACGATCGTAATGACCAGAACGGCGACCAAGAGAATGAGGGTGGTTGAAATCGCTGGCCAGAATGAACTGGACGACACAAAACGCACGTAGTTGTCAAATCCGGTCCAGCCTTGATCACCGCCGCGCAGCGGCAGGTAGGTGCGGAACGAAAACCACAGCGTCATAATGAGGGGGACCAGCATCCAGCCCAGCAGTAGGATAACGGCGGGTGCCATCATCAATCTGGCGGCGGATCGGGAAGCTTTGGTAGCCATTTGAACACGTCTCCTCTGTGAACAGCCTCGCAAATCTGAAGCTGTTATAGGGCGAAGTTTGGATGTGTAGGGTAAGGAGTGGTCAAAGGGCGACGCAAGGCCGCCCTTTGATTTCTGCAAAGTGCGGGTTTAGTAACCAGCAGCTTCCATAGCTTCTGTTGTGATGGCCTGAGCCTTCGCAAGCGCTTCTTCTACAGTCTGCTGACCGGCATAAGCTGCGGAGAATTCCTGGCTTACTTCAGTTGCAATGCCCGCAAATTCCGGGATCGCAGCGAACTGGATGCCGACGTATGGGCTTGGCTCGACTGTGGAGTTGTTCGGATCAGCTGACAGGATCGAGTCCAGTGTCATCTGAGCGAACGGAACCGCAAGGTAGTCCGGGTTTTCATACAAGGATGTACGTGCACCGGGAGGAACGTTTGCCCAACCTTCGTTTGCCGCAACCAGCTCGATGTAGCCTGTGCCAGTAGCCCATTCGATGAACTGCTTGGCTTCAGCTTCTTGTGCTGTGCCGGCAGGAATAGCCAGTGCCCAAGCCCAGAGCCAGTTGGCGTTTTTGCCAAGGCCTGTGTTTGGTGCCAGTGCGAAACCAACGGAGTCAGCAACAGTCGAGTCGGCACCTGTTACGAAGGACGCAGCAACAGTCGCGTCAATCCACATGCCGCACTTGCCTTGGTTGAACAGGTTCAGGTTTTCGTTGAAACCGTTCGTTGCGTAACCAGCAGGACCGGATGCGTCCATCATGTCTTTGAAGAAGTTGACGGTGTCGGCCCACTGTGGCGTGTCAAACTGTGCGTTCCAGTCCATGTCGAACCAGCGCGCGCCGAACGAGTTGGACATTGCAGTGATGAATGCACCACCTTCGCCCCAACCAGCCTTACCACGCAGGCAAACACCGTTGATTTCGGCGTCACGGTCGGTCATTGCAGCCCCAGCTTCAGCAATGAATTCCCAAGTTGGAGACGCAGGCATTTCGAGGCCGGCAGCTTCCATCAGGTCTGTGCGATACATAACCATCGAGCTTTCGCCGTAAAACGGTGCCGCAAAAAGCGTGCCGTCATGGCTAAGGCCGCCTGCCATTGCGGGCAGGATGTCGGCAGCGTTGTATTCGTCTGACAGATCGTCCAGCGGAACGAGCCAGCCGTTTGCGCCCCAGATCGGGGTTTCATACATGCCGATTGTCATGATGTCGAACTGGCCACCGTTTGTGGTGATGTCAGTTGTGACACGGCTGCGCAGTACGTTTTCTTCAAGTGTGACCCACTCGACGGCGATGCCGGTTTCGGCAGTAAACTGGTCTGTATAGCCCTGCATGCGGACCATATCACCGTTGTTCACGGTTGCGATTGTAATTGTTGCTGAGTGGCTTTCTGCGGCTGCGATGCCGGCAGTGAGACCCAGACCGACCACACTGGTCAGCAGTGTTTTCTTAATAGACATTAGCGTCCTCCCATTTTTGACACACGTAAACAATGTCAGGAAGGCGTCGCAAGTCAATGTGGTTTTTTCGCCACACAAATGCTGCAATGCAGCAGCTTCCCTTTAGTTAGGCGGACTCGCGCAACTTCAGACTCGCCTCGAACAACTGCACCTGCGGATTGGCAGGGTCGGTCACCGCTCCATTGATAAGCTCGACGAGCCGCGAAACTGATGCCTTTCCAATCGCTTCGAAGTCTTGCGCGACTGTGGTCAGCGCGGGCGTGGTAAACGGGCACAGTGGATAGTCATCATGACCCGCAATCCGCAAACCACCCTCCTGGCTACGCCCTGGCGTCAACCCATGCCGCGACGCAGCACGCAAAGCGCCGGTCGCAACGCGGTCGTTTGCGCAGAGAATCGACCTGTCGGTGTAAAGCCCGCGCGCGAAACAATCATCCAATACAGCCTCGCCGTGCGCCTCGAAATGCCAGCGGTCGTTTATCAACTCGGTGCCAATGATCGTCGGCTCAAGCCCCAGTTCGTGCATCCGCTTTATGTAGATTTTTTCGTGCTGAAGTGCGTTAAAGTTAACGCGCGGCATGCCTAAGTAGACTGGTGCTTCTCCAACCCGGCAAAGGTAATCTATAATTAAACCAAAGCTTTGGTCGTGATCTGTGCCAACGTACTCCACATTCGGCATGGTCTTGGGCCGCGAGTCGACAAGCACAAACGGCAGGCGCTCACTCATCCTTTGATACACGTCAGCGTCACTTTGATTGCCCAGTGGAGCAACCAGCGCGCCATCAACACTCATGGACATGAAAGTCCGTGCAGCGCGGGCTTCAATCTCGGGGTCGGAATGGGAACACTGTGTAATTACAGTGTATCCAGCATCCATCGCAGCCTTCTCGATTTGCTCCAATAGTTTGGTGAAGAACAGATCATTCAGATACGGAATGATGACGCCGATGATGCCAGTCGACTTGCGATTCAGGCGCGTCGCAAAGAAATTTGGAACATATTCCACCCGCGCAAGCCCTGCTTCAATTCGGGCGACAGTGGTTGCCTTGATGCGGGTCGGGTCTTGAAAATAGCGCGACAAAGTGGGGCGCGACACACCAATCGCAACCGAAAGTTCTTCCATGGTGTTGATGCGTGGCTTG
>JBLHNX010000108.1:0-8110 GCA_047622125.1 Paracoccaceae bacterium
CCCTGCGCGACAGCGCTAACCGCGCGACCCGCACCGACGAAGAGCTGCACGAAATCCGCGAACGTCTGACAGCGCTTGCCGATCACATCGACATGGCGCAAACCACACGCATGGGGCGCAACAGTTACGTGCTGTCGGTGATTGCCGGTATTTTCCTGCCGCTGGGCGTCATTACGGGGCTGTTTGGCGTGAACCTTGCAGGTATGCCCGGATCAGATCAGCCATGGGCATTTGCCGCACTATGCATCGCGATGGGCGTGATTTGTCTGGCAGGTTGGGCTGCGTTGCGCTGGAAACGTTGGCTTTAGGCGTCCTATGGCTGGCATCCGCGCGCGTCCTTCGCTAAACGAGGTCAAGGCGAAGGGACGAGCGCAATGAGTGACACAATTCTTTCACGCTGCGAGGCAAGTGGCCTGCGCATGACCGGCCAGCGCCGCACGATTGCGACCGTGCTGGAAGCGGCGGACGATCATCCCGATGTCGAGGAGCTTTATGCGCGCGCCAGCGCCGCCGATCCGCGTATTTCGCTGGCCACTGTGTACCGCACAGTCAAACTGTTCGAAGAATCCGGCATTCTGGACAAGCACGAATTTGGCGACGGACGCGCGCGCTATGAGACCGCCAACCGCGAGCACCACGACCACCTGATCGACATGCATTCCGGCGAAGTGATTGAATTCGTCGACCCCGAGATTGAGGCGCTACAAGAAAAAATCGCCGCAAAGCTGGGTTATGAACTCAAGGGGCACCGGCTGGAGCTCTTTGGCGTGCCCATCAAGCGAAAGTAGCTGGCTGCACTTTTGGGGGGGGTGGTTTTCGCCCCTCTGCTTCAGATTGACCAACGAGCGGCCCCTCTTGCGGTCTTCCTCTTACATTTACCAAGGCGGCATCGAATTAATGGATAACCTGCGCGGCAGTATCTTAATGGTCATCGCCATGGCCGGTTTTGCAATAGAGGATATGTTTATCAAACAAATCGCCGGTGCGCTGCCGGTGGGTCAGGTTGTAGTATTTCTTGGTCTTGGCGGCACGGTGATTTTTGGCGCAATTGCGCTGCGCTACGGTGACAGGCTTTGGTCGCCCGCGCTGCTGCATCCCGCGTTCATTATCCGCAACATCTGCGAAGTGGGCGGCACCTTGGGGTTTGTCAGTGCCATCGCCCTCACACCAATCTCGACAGCCTCGGCGATCCTGCAAGCTACCCCGTTGGTGGTGACGCTGGGTGCCGCGCTGTTCCTTGGTGAAACCGTCGGTTGGCGACGTTGGCTGGCCATTCTGGTCGGCCTGTTCGGCGTTGTCCTGATCATCCGCCCCGGCATGGAGGCTTTCGATATCAAATCATTGCTCGCCGTGATCGGTGTGGTTGGCCTTGCGGGGCGCGACCTTGCGACACGGCGCATTCCGACAACCATCACCACACGCCAGATTACGTTCTACGCCTTTGTGGTGTCGATCCTGACGGGCGCAATTCTGCTATGGCTTGGTGTCACGGGCGATACGCTCTTGCTGCCGGACCACACTGACCGTTGGCGCATGTTGGGCGCGCTGGTTGTCGGGCTTGGCGCCTATTATATGATCGTCATGGCCACGCGGATCGGCGACATGTCGGTCGTCGCCCCTTTCCGATATTCGCGACTGGTGTTTGCGCTCATCGTCGGCGTGATTGTGTTTAGCGAACGCCCTGATGCGCTGACACTGATCGGCGCTACAATTATCGTCGGGTCGGGCATCTATACGCTTTGGCGTGAATCCCGACTGCGGCGCACTTCCCTAAGGACCGCCAAGGCGGTATAGAAGCTTGAATCGCACGTTGTTTGCGCTAACAAACCCCAAAGGACCCCGTCATGAGCATCATTATCGACGTCTACGCCCGCGAAATCCTTGATAGCCGTGGCAATCCCACCGTCGAGGTAGATGTGACACTTGAAGACGGCACAATGGGCCGCGCAGCTGTGCCGTCTGGTGCCTCCACCGGTGCGCATGAAGCTGTCGAAAAACGTGACGGCGACAAAACACGCTATATGGGTAAGGGCGTGCTGGACGCGGTCGACGCCGTGAACGGTGAAATCGCCGAAGCCATCGTCGGTTTTGACGCCACCGAACAAGTCGCCATCGATATGACGATGATCGAACTTGACGGCACCCCCAACAAGGCCCGCCTTGGCGCAAACGCGATCCTTGGCGTGTCTCTGGCCGTGGCCAAGGCTGCCGCAGACTATTGCGAACAGCCGCTGTTTCGCTACATCGGCGGCACATCCGCCCGCGTGTTGCCCGTGCCGATGATGAACATCATCAACGGCGGCGAACATGCTGATAATCCAATTGATATTCAAGAATTCATGATCATGCCAGTGGCCGCTGACAACATCCGCGACGCGATCCGCATGGGCGCCGAGGTGTTCCACACCCTGAAAAAAGAACTAAGCGCCGCAGGCCACAACACTGGCATCGGCGACGAGGGCGGCTTTGCCCCCAACCTTGCCAGCACCCGTGACGCGCTTGATTTCATCATGACGTCGATCAAGAAAGCAGGCTACACGCCGGGTAGCGACATCTACCTCGCGCTCGATTGCGCTGCCTCTGAATACTACAAAGACGGCAAATACGAGATGAAAGGCGAAGGCAAATCGCTCACATCCGCCGAAAACGCCGACTATCTTGCACAGCTGGCCGCCGATTATCCGATTATCTCAATCGAAGACGGCATGGACGAAGACGATTGGGACGGCTGGAAGTTGCTCACCGACAAGATCGGCGACAAAATCCAGCTGGTCGGTGACGATCTGTTCGTCACCAACCCCGCCCGTCTGGCCGAAGGTATCGCCAAAGGCAGCGCCAATTCGATGCTGGTCAAAGTCAACCAGATCGGCACGTTGACCGAAACGCTGCAAGCCGTCGATATGGCCCACCGCGCAGGGTTCACTAACGTGATGTCGCACCGCTCGGGCGAAACCGAAGACGCGACCATTGCCGACCTCGCCGTGGCCACCAACTGCGGCCAGATCAAAACCGGCTCGCTGTCACGCTCGGACCGTCTGGCAAAGTACAACCAGCTGATCCGCATCGAAGAAATGCTTGGCGAAACAGCCGTCTACGCTGGGCGCAGCATCCTCAAGTGACAGCCGACCAGATCATCGCACACCTGAACCTCGCCCCCCATCCGGAGGGCGGGTTCTATCGCCAGACATGGGTGGCCGAAAACGACGGCCGCCCAACTGGCACCTGTATCTACTTTCTGCTCATGGACGGCGGCGCAAGCCATTGGCACCATGTGGATGCGGTTGAAATCTGGCACTACTATGCAGGCGCGCCACTGATCCTGCGCATGTCAGACTCGGACGCTGGGCCTGCAACCACACATCGCCTTGGCCCCGACCTTGCAATTGGCGAAGTCCCGCAAATCATCGTGCCCACAGGCCATTGGCAGGCGGCACAAACCACAGGCGACTGGACCCTCGTAGGGTGTACAGTCAGTCCGGGTTTCCAGTTTTCCGGCTTCATGCTCGCGCCAAAAAGCTTCGATATCCCAAACGCATAACCCCTAATTCTTCTGTTGATATACACTCCGGGGGAGTCCGCAAGGACGGGGGCAGCGCCCCCTAAAACATCATGGGCGCGCAGCGCGCGTTTTACCTAGTCCATAACTTGCAGACGTTTGATCAGGCTTGATGTGTCCCATCGTCCGCCGCCCATGCGCTGTACGTCTTTGTAAAACTGGTCCACCAGCGCTGTGACAGGCAGGCTCGCGCCGATATCATCGCCCGCATCCAGCACGATCGCAAGATCCTTACGCATCCAATCCACGGCGAACCCGTGATCAAACTTATCCGCAAGCATCGTTTCAAAGCGGTTCGCCATTTGCCAGCTTCCGGCGGCCCCTTGGCTGATCACCTCAACCACATCGGCCCCGTCCAGACCGGCTTTTTGGGCAAAGTGCAGCGCCTCGGACAGGCCCTGTACAAGGCCCGCGATCGCGATCTGGTTGCACATCTTTGCCAACTGACCTGCACCACTGTCGCCCAAGCGCTTGCAAATCTTGGCATAGGTTTCAATCACTGGCGCGGCGCGTGCATAGGCATCCGCCTCGCCGCCACACATAACGGACAACGCACCGTTTTCAGCGCCCGCCTGTCCGCCCGAAACAGGGGCGTCAATAAAGCTGATCTGCGCAGCCGCTGCCGTGCCGTGCAAGTCCCGTGTAACTTGCGCTGAAACGGTTGTGTGATCGACAAACACCGCGCCCGCAGCCATGCCCGCAAAGGCCCCGTTATCACCAAGGCAAATGCCGCGCAGGTCATCATCATTGCCGACGCAGGCAATCACAAAATCCGCCCCCACCGCAGCTTGTGCCGGCGTGTCGGCCATTGCCCCGCCGTGCTGCGCGACCCAAGCCGCTGCCTTGGCCGACGTGCGGTTATAGACTGTCACGTCGTGACCCGCCGCTTGCAGATGTCCGGCCATCGGGTATCCCATGACGCCCAGTCCCAAAAATGCTATTTTCGTCATGTCTTGCCCTCTCGCGTGGTTTCTGAAATCAGAGCATGATATCTACCTTACCACTCCCGCCCGTCAACTGCCCCGCAAGGACAACCACGATATGGCGCTTCTTTTTCGCTGGCTTTTTCGACTCGCTTCGGGGCTGGTTGTGCTTGTGGTCGCCGTCTTTGCGTTGGCTTATTATTTCGCGTCTCGCTCCTTGCCCGACTACGAAGGCACGTTTGACGTCAGCGGTATTTCCGCGCCAGTCGAAATCGTGCGCGATAATGCCAATGTTCCGCATATTTTCGGCGAAACCGACGCGGATGTGTTCTTTGCGCTTGGCTATGCCCACGCCCAGGATCGCCTTTGGCAGATGACGATGCTGCGCCGCACAGCGCAGGGCCGCTTGTCGGAGCTCTTTGGTGAACGCACGTTGCGGATCGACACGCTTTTGCGCCGCCTTGATCTTTATGGCAGCGCGCGTGCCTCGGTTTCGGTCCAAGACGCCCCGACCACCCAAGGGCTTGAGGCTTACGCAACAGGTGTGAATGCCTATCTGGCCGAAGTGAATAGCGGCGCGCGGGGCCGTGGTGCCCCCGAGATGTGGATTTTTAACCATGCCGTAGCACCATGGCGACCCGCTGATTCCATCGCCGTGATTAAACTGATGGCGTTGCAACTGTCCGGCCATCTCGAAGAAGAAGTGCTGCGAGCGCGCACTTCGCTTATTCTGGATGATGCACGGGTTGACGACATCCTGCCGCAAGCGCCCGGTCAAGGGATTGCGGCCCTGCCCCGTTACGCCAGTCTGATTGAAGGCACGCCGCGCTACGCTGAAAACATGCGGATGCCGTTTGATTTGCTGTCACCCGTGCGCCCGCGCGAATTGGCGGGTGCATCCAACGCTTGGGCCGCGGGTGTCAGCCGGTCAGCAACCGGATCGACCCTGCTTGCCAATGATCCCCATCTTGGGCTGACGGCCCCGACGATCTGGTATCTGGCACGGCTAGAGCTGGAAAGCGGCGGCGTTATTGGCGGCACAATCCCCGGCGTGCCTGTGGTTCTTATTGGGCGCAGCGCTGATCTGGGCTGGGGGCTGACCTCGGCGTACTTGGATGATCAAGATTTGTTCATCGAAGAGGTCAACAGCCAGGACGCCAACCAGTATCGCACCGCCGATGGCTGGGCGCCGTTTGAAACCCGCGACAGTATCATATTGGTGCGTGACGCCCCCGCCGTGACGATCAAGTTGCAATGGACAAACAACGGCCCTGTGATCCCACCCGATCAGTTTGATCTTGGCACGATCCGCCCGCCCGGCCATGTGACCACGTTGGGCTGGACGGCCCTCAGTGATACAGACACCTCGCTGAGTGCTGCGATGGGCCTGATGCGCGCCCATTCGGTGCGCCAAGCAATTGCTGCCGCACAAAGCTATGTGGCCCCTGCGCAGGTCCTGACCATGGCTGATCGCAACGGCATCGCCATGAAGCTGATCGGAGCGATGCCGCGCCGCGATCCGGCCCATCAAAGTCAGGGCCGCTTGCCGACTTATGGCTATGTGCGCGAAAATCAGTGGCTTGGCATGCTGCCCTATTCCGCCAATCCGGAATTCGTTAATCCGGATGGCGGCATTCTGGGTAATACCAACAACAAGATCGTCGATCGCCCCTTTCCGCTACATGTCTCGTTTGAATGGGGTGACACCCAACGCATCAATCGCTGGCGCCGTCTTATGCAGGTCCGCGAAGTGCATACCCGCGAGAGTTTTATCGAAGCGCAGCTTGATACGGTCAGCTACACGGCGCGCTCGTTGTTGCCACTGATCGGCGCTGATCTGTGGTTCACCGGAGAGGCCGCCCCCGAAGGCACGCCCGCCCGCCAGCGCCAACTTGCCCTGCAACTGCTCAGCGAATGGAACGGCGAGATGAATGAACATCTGCCCGAACCGCTGATCTATGCCGCATGGATGCGCGCCCTGCAGGATCGTTTGATCCGTGATGAAATGGGCGGGCTATCGCGCGAGTTTACCCACGTAGACCCGATCTTTATCGAACGGGTCTATCGCAACATCGGTGGTGCCGCGCGCTGGTGTGATGTCCTGCAATCGGCCCCTGTTGAAACCTGCACGGATATCGCCCGTTTGGCGCTTGATGATGCCCTGCTATGGATCGGTGAAAACCACGGCACGGCACTGGAAAGCCTGCGCTGGGGGGACGCCCATGAGGCGACGCATGATCATCCTGTATTGGGTGACGCGGCGGTGCTGAACTGGTTTGTGAACATCCGCCAATCGACCAGCGGCGGCGACAATACACTACAGCGTGGCCGCACATCGGGCGTTGACCCTTTCCCGTTCCGCAATGTCCACGCCGCAGGCTATCGCGGGGTCTATGATTTCGCCGATCCCGATAGCTCGGTTTTTGTCACGGCGACGGGACAATCGGGCCACCCGCTGTCGCGCTATTACGATGATCTGGGCGATTTATGGCGGCGCGGCGAATATATCCCCATGTCGCTGGACCCTGCATTGGCGCGGGCGGCGGCGGTGGGCGTTACCATACTTGATCCGATCCGCGACCAGTAGATCTAGCCTTTACCGGCCTGCGCGCGGCGTTTGTCATATTCGGCGGCCTGCGTTTTGGTCCAGTTGACTGTGACGTGCCAGCCGTCTTCAGCTGCGATCTCCTCTGTCACGGCGTCTTCGGCGTGCAGCCAGCTCAGGATTGCACCGTTCTGGTAGCCAATGGTCAAGGTTTCGACCGTTTTTGGATCACCAATCAGCACGGTGATCGCAGCCAGCAAGTCGTCCAACCCTTCGCCCGTCACGGATGACACAGCGAATTCATCAGGTCTGCGGCTGCATTCAACGCGATAGCGATCTTGATCCTCGGGTGGGAGCAGATCAAGTTTGTTGCCGACTTCGATCACCGGTGTTTCAGGATCTAGCCCAATGTCTTTCAGGATCTTGTTCACCACGAGCATGCGGGAAAATACCTGTTCCTCGTCTGACACGTCTTTGACATGCAAGATCAGATCGGCCTCAAGCACTTCTTCCAGCGTCGCGCGAAACGACGCGACCAATTCGGTTGGCAAATCACTTATGAAACCCACTGTATCGGACATGATGATATCATCGCCCGATGGCAGCACGACCTTGCGCATGGTTGGGTCCAGGGTGGCAAACAGCATGTCCTTGGCGAACACATCTGCGCCGGTCAGCCGGTTGAACAGCGTTGATTTGCCCGCGTTGGTATAGCCGACCAGTGCCACAATCGGATAAGGCACTTTGGCACGGCCCGCACGATGCAGTGCGCGGGTCTTTTGAACCTTAGCAAGCTGCGCCTTTAGACGATTCAACTGAATGTCAATCGCGCGCCTGTCAGCCTCGATCTGGGTTTCACCGGGACCACCGACAAAACCAAGCCCGCCACGTTGGCGTTCAAGGTGGGTCCATGCGCGCACAAGACGGGTGCGCTGATAGGTCAGGGCCGCCATCTCGACCTGCAACACGCCCTCTTTGGTGCGGGCACGGTCGCTAAAAATCTCGAGGATCAGACCGGTGCGATCCAGCAGTTTCACGCCCCACTCTTTTTCAAGGTTGCGTTGCTGCACAGGCGACACAGGCCCG
>JBLHNX010000109.1:0-8092 GCA_047622125.1 Paracoccaceae bacterium
GTCATCGTCGCTGACGGTGCTATCGGGCAGGCTTGTTTGTTGATCGGCGGGGGGGCGCGCGGACAATCCGTGTGCTGCAAGGAAATGTTGCATGACCTGTGCGACACCTTCGGGGCGCACCGTGCGTTGGTCGTCATCAAACCACGGGCCGCCCATGACGTGTGATGTAATGATTTCAAACGACGGAAAGTAATCCACATCGTTGAATTGTATCACGGCCTCGCCAGCGGCGGCGCGCAGCACGGCCTTGGAATAGGCCGTGGCAGGGATCACATGATCACCTGATGCCGTGGCGGTGAGTGGAACAGGTGAGACTGTCAAAAGTACCTGCATGTTGGGGTTAAAGCGGTGCAGAAGACTGCGAATTTCATGCAGATCGGCCAAGATTTCGGCATGTGTGAAATTGCGAAATCCGTGGCTCGCTGCGTCAAACGTGCCCGCGACCGTGCCCGGGCACATCGGAAAGACGCGCCCGGTTTCCAGATCTTCCCAAGCCTCGGTCAGGCCGAGCGTGAAGATAAAAACATCTGCGACCCGCAACATCTGTGCTGTGCGTTCAAGATGATAGGCACGATGCAACAAGACCTCGTCGATGCTGGCCAACCCACCGGGTTCAACTGTCGGGCGGAAGGCATCGACAAATCCAGCGCCCTTGGGCCACACAAACCGCGGATCGACGGTGCCCTGCGCGACATCCTGCAATAGCTGTGTCATCTGGCGGGCCGTGTAGATGTTGCCATAGCGCCCCGAAAACAGCCCATAACCAAAGCGCCGACAGATCGTTTCATCCATGGTTGTTGGCCGTGCTTCCGCGTCCAAGACAGCGATTTCTGCCCCGCGCAATGCCTGCCCGATGTGCTGGGCAAAGCAGCTTCCTGCAGTTGCGACCTTGGTGCCGGACGTGATGGTGAATTTGGGCCGGTGAAGACCTGCAAAACCCGTCGCGGCACCATCCACCGCACCGGTGCGCCAAAATGCCGTCGCGGGCAGGTCTTCGTAGGGATGTTTCACGGCTATCTCCTTGGACGCGCAAGATGAACCAGCTTGGTCAATGAATCTAGCAACGATATCTTCTGGCGTCCATCCTTGGGCGCAAGAGGGCGTGCAGATTGCACAGATACTTGACAGTAATGCGCGCGCAGGCCAACCCTGCGCCATGTTTGATCTACGCCCCGTGGGATATGTTATTGGCTTGCTGGTATCGGCCCTTGGGGTGACGATGCTTGCACCGCTTATTGCTGATCTGGTGGCGGGAAACGGGCATTGGCATGTGTTTCTGGAAAGCGCTGTTATCACTGTGCTTTGCGGCGCCTTTATTGCGCTGTCTTGTGCCAACGGCGTGTCATCGGGGCTAAATATCCGCCAGACGTTTATGTTGACGACGTTGGTGTGGTTTACCTTGCCGCTGTTCGGCTCGCTCCCGTTTATGATCGGCGCGACCGAGGCGAATTTCACCGATGCCTTTTTCGAGGCGATGTCGGGCCTGACGACAACGGGATCGACCGTGCTGGTGGGGCTTGATCAACTGCCTGACGGGCTCAAGCTGTGGCGCGGCATCCTGCAGTGGCTTGGCGGGATCGGTATCATTGTTGTGGCGATGGTGTTTTTGCCCGAATTGCGGGTCGGCGGGATGCAGATTTTCAAGTCTGAAGCCTTTGATACAATGGGGAAAATCCTCCCCCGTGCGACCGAAATTTCCAGCCGTATCTCCGTGATCTATGTGGGCATCACGCTGTCATGTGCGCTGGCTTATGCCGCCACGGGCATGAATGCCTTTGACGCGATGGTCCATGCGATGACCACAGTTTCCACCGGCGGCATGGCCAACTACGATAATTCGTTCGGGCATTTCGGCGCTGGCGCACATTATGTGGCTTCGGTTTTCATGGTGCTTTCGGCGTTGCCCTTCGTGCGCTACGTGCAACTGATTTCCGGCACAGCGCAGCCGCTGTTTCGTGACAGCCAGATTAGAGCCTTTCTGATCACCGTGTCCGTAATCGTTCTAATTATGACCCTGTTTTTGTGGCGCACCTTTCACGGGTTCGAGGAAATCGCCTTTCGCGAGTCATTGTTCAACGTCACCTCGATTATTACTGGCACGGGATATGCCAGCGCGGACTACATGCAATGGGGATCATTTGCCGTCGTGATGTTCTTTTTTATCGGGTTGATTGGTGGCTGCGCCGGATCAACCAGCTGTTCGATCAAGATATTTCGCTATCAACTGCTGTTTGCATCCATCAAGGCGCAGGTGCGCAAAATCCACTCGCCGCATGGGATATTCACGCCGCGCTATGCCGGACGGCCCGTGAGCGAAGACGTGTTGAATTCGGTCATGGCGTTTTTTGTCGCATTTCTTGTGTCGATGGGCGTGGTTGCGGTGCTTTTGGGCCTGACGGGGCTTGATTTCATCACCTCCGTTTCGGGCGCTGCCACGGCCCTTGCCAATGTCGGCCCCGGATTGGGCAATGAGATCGGACCGGCCGGCAATTTTGCGGGGCTGAACGACGCGGCGAAGTGGATATTGTCCATTGCGATGCTGGTCGGGCGGCTTGAAATTATGGTCGTATTTACGATGCTTACTTGGCAATTCTGGAGAGTTTGATGTCTGAACGTCCCCCCACACGTCCCTTGGGTGCGCAAATCTCGCATATGCTGAAATCTCGTGGTGTGGACGTCATTTTTGGCATTCCAGGCGTGCATAATCAGGAAATGTATCGTGGCATCCAAGAGGCTGGCATCACCCACGTTCTTGCGCGCCACGAACAAGGCGCGGGGTTCATGGCCGATGGCTATGCCCGTGCGACGGGGCGGCCCGGTGTGGCCTATGTGATTACGGGGCCGGGGTTGTGCAATACGATGACGCCGCTGGGGCAGGCCTATTCCGATAGTGTGTCGGTTTTGGTGTTGTCGTCATGTCTGGGCGAAACGGCGGCGACACGCGGCCAGTTGCACCAGATGAAAGATCAGGAAGGGGCCGCGCGCACCGTGTGTGACTGGTCTGAAACGGCGCGCTCGGCAGATGCGGCCTATGCGTTGATTGATCGCGCCCTGTTGGAATTCCAAAGCAAACGACCTCGTCCGAAACATATCAGCGTGCCGATCCCGCTGCTTGAGGCACGCGCGCAAGGCCACGATCCGGCACCATTGCGAGATGCGCCCCTGCCATGCCCGTCGGCCCAGCAGGTTGATGCATTGGCCACGCAGTTGCGCTCTGCCAAACGTCCGCTGTTTATCTTTGGCGGTGGCGCGCGGGCGATTGATTTCGCCGCCCCGCTGCTGTCACGCTGGCAGGCGGCAAGCATGACAACCTATGCTGGGCGCGGAATTGTGCCAGCGGATGCGCCGTTGCATTTCGGGGCTTGTCTTGCGCGTGGATCAAGTGCGGATGTGATCGGGCAGGCCGATCTGGTGATCGCCTTGGGCACCGAGCTGTCAGAGGTTGACCTGTGGCGCGACAAGCTGGGCCATACAGGCACGTTGGTGCGCGTGGATATCGACGCCGAAGTTTTGGGTGACCGTCACCGGCCTGATGTGGCGATCTTTGGCGATTGCGCCGCACTTTTGGCCGATCTGGGTGCGGCAGTGCCCGATGCGCTGACAACTGATTGGGAAGCTGGTGCCGTCGCGACACAGTGCAAAAACTGGCGCGCTGAAATCATGGCCGAACGCCCCGGCATTCTGCCCGTGGCCGATGCCCTGCGCGCGGCCCTACCAGACGATACGATGATCTATTCCGACATGACGCAGTTCGCCTACGCCGCCAAGGAAGTCTGGCCGATGAGCCACGCAGGCCATTGGCACCACCCGTTCGGGTTTGGCACGCTGGGCTATGCGCTGCCTGCCGCGATTGGCGGGGCAGTGGCGCGCAAAGGGCTGCCCACTGTGGCGATTGCAGGGGACTACGGGTTCCAATTCACGGTGCAGGAACTGGGCGTGGCGGTGGAGCTGGGCCTGCCCTTGCCGGTGATCGTCTGGGACAACGGCAAGCTGGGCGAGATCGAGGCCAGCATGGTTGGCGCACAGATCGCACCGAATGCAGTGATCCAGCGCAACCCGGACTTCATCATGCTAGCCAAGGCTTACGGCGCTTATACCGCCGCGCCAAAAACACTGACCGAGATGCAATCGGCCGTGAAAAAAGCGCTGGCCGCAGATGGGCCAACGCTTATTCATGTCACGTCCGATATTGCTGGGGTGGGTGGGTAAAACCCACGATACCTAGTCGTCCCAGCAGCTTACCAGCACCGTCACGTCAGCAGCCATTAGGGTGATGAGTTCGGGCGTCATATAGGTCACGCTATCCGTGGTTTGCACACTGATCTGCGCGCTTTGCAGCGAGGCGACGATCTGGTCGGCATCCACGGAAAAGCTGACCTCGGGGGGAAGCTCCTGTCCGTTGAGCGAGGTCTTTGGCAATAGCATCCCCAAGACTGCGCCGCCGTTATCAAACACCGGCCCACCCGCGTCGCCGGGTTGGGTATAGATCGCAAGGCGCTTCACGTCTTCTTCGCCATTCAAACCGCGAATATCGGCCAGCGTGCCAAAGGTCAGGGACGGCGTTGACAAGACACCCTCGTAGGGAAAGCCCGCAACGGCCACGTCAGATGTCAGACGCGGGACGCCAGATTGCAGTGCAGCAACCTGCACGGGCGCAAGGGCCGTATCTGGCCGCAAGACTGCGATGCCAAGTGCATCATCGCGGTGAACGACTGTCGCCGTGTGTTCGGCGTTGATGGTGATCGACGCACATTCATCAACGGCTTGGATGGTGGTCAACACATCACCGCGCGCGTCGATGAAAAAGCCAGACCGCGCAAGGCGTGGCTTGCGAATTTGCAGTCCCGCGATCATGTCAATCGCCTGATCTTCACCCGGCACTGAAATCGCAGGATCAAGAACACCCTCGACCGCGTTAAAGCTGGCTTTCATTTCGGTCAGAATACGGGTGCGGCGTTCTTCGTCGCCCGCAGGCCAGATCAGCGAAAAGCCTTTGATCTGCCCGTCTTGCAACTGTGCAAAGGTGTATGACGCAATGTCATCGTCTGTACCGTTGATTTCGAACGAGCGGTCGCTGCGGTTGCGGTCGCCTTCCTTCGGGATAATCGCAAGGGTTTGCAAGATTTCATAAAGGCCAAACAGACGCGTTTGATCGCCTTCTTGGGAAATCAGCAGGACCTGTGCGTCAACGTCACCTCTGGCATCAAATCGCGCAAATGGCGGTTCGTATTCGCTAAACGCGACGACACCCGTGGGGATAATAAGTTCGACCCCGCTGGCATCATCACGCACCAGTTGCAGGCCCATACCATCAAGCACGGCATTATAAGCACCCAGCAATTGGCTCCGCTGCAGCGTGGTCAACACGCCAGTTGCCTCGTGGTCATTGCTCTCTTGCCATGCAGACATGGCCGCGCGGGTGCCACGACCATACGATCCGTCAATGGCTGCGGTGTAGAATCCAGCCCATTGCATGGCCACCTGCAACAGCTTCTTTTCGTCCCGATCAAGCGCGGCTTCGCTCGCGCGGGCCTCGCGCACTGTCTCGTCAGGGACGGGAATAGGATCGGGCACGATCACAGGGTCGCTTACGGTAACGACTTCTGGTGTGGGTTCGGCTGTGTCTTGCCCTTGGGTGACTGTCGCAGTGTCGCCTGTGTTATCATTCGCAATCGGCTGCGCGGTTGTTGCTGCGCCCACGCCGATTGGCCAGAATTGCTGCTGGAACAGCCCGCCATCAGCGATAAAGCTGTCGCTCGGAATTGTGCCGGAACTGCGAAGGTCGCGCAGCACTATTTCACCATCTTCGGGGGTGTATGGGCCAAGCGCGATACCATACCAGCCCGAGCCAAGATAATAGCCATTCACGTTATCGACTGCGCCTGAATAGGCGCGCACCCGTTCCTGGGCGCTATTCAGTGTCGACAGAGCCTCGACCTGCACCCAAACGATGTCTTGCGCATAAGCGCTACTTGAAATGAATGTCGTGAATAGAAGTGCTGAAAGTGCCGTTCTCATACTAGTCCCAATACCATTGATAAATTACCCCGTGCAGAATTGCGAAGACACTAGCAGACCACGGGACATGTGCATCAAGAATCTTAACGCTTTTGGTCGGGATAGCGTACCAGGTCGTGATCGCTGTCTGATTGACCCGCGCGGCCAGCGCGCCTATTGAACGCCCAAAGCGAACACGAGGGCGGATATGGTCGATAAACCACGCAGTTTCCAAGAGATCATTTTACGGCTTCAAACCTATTGGGCTGCCAAGGGCTGCGCGATCCTGCAACCCTATGACATGGAAGTAGGGGCAGGGACGTTTCACCCGGCCACAACCCTGCGGTCCTTGGGCTCCAAGCCGTGGGCCGCCGCCTATGTGCAGCCCTCGCGCCGCCCCACCGACGGGCGTTACGGTGAAAACCCGAACCGCTTGCAGCACTACTATCAGTTTCAGGTGTTGATCAAACCCAGCCCGCCGGATTTGCAGGACCTGTATCTTGGGTCTTTGCAGGCAATCGGGATCGACGCCTTGATCCATGATATCCGGTTTGTCGAAGACGACTGGGAAAGCCCGACGCTTGGCGCATCAGGGCTGGGCTGGGAGGTTTGGTGCGACGGCATGGAAGTCAGCCAGTTCACATATTTCCAACAGGTCTGCGGGCACGATTGCCATCCGGTATCGGGCGAACTGACCTATGGTCTGGAACGTCTGGCGATGTATGTGTTGGGCGTGGATCATGTGATGGATATGCCATTCAATGATCCCGATGCGCCGATTGCCTTGAAATACGGCGATGTCTTTTTGCAGACCGAACAGGAGTACGCGCGCTGGAATTTCGATGTGGCCGATACCGACACGCTATTGCGCCACTTTGAAGACGCCGAGGCCGAGTGTCAGCGCATCATCGACACCCCCGCTGAGGATCCCAAGACCGGCATGCGCATCATCATGGCGCATCCCGCCTATGACCAATGCATCAAGGCATCACATTTGTTCAATCTTCTGGACGCGCGCGGCGTGATCTCGGTGACAGAACGCCAAGCCTATATCGGGCGGGTGCGCACGCTCGCCAAGCTTTGCGCTGATGCATTCGTTCAAACCAAAGCAGGCGGAGCAGCAGCATGACCCCAGTCCGTATCGCAATTGTAGGAATTCTCATGTCTGCTTTGATCGCTGGCGTCGCCCTCTATTACCTTCAGATCTATGCTTACTATGACGAAGTCACAGCCGAGCAAGTTGGAGAAGTGCAGCTTACGTCGGTCGTATCCGGTGAATCCGAGCCGATACTGTTCGAAAACTTCAAAGCGATTGATAGTGATAGTAGCCCGATCCGGTTTCGCGCTTGCTTTGACACGCCGCTTTCGCAGGCCATGCTGAGCGAAACCTACACAGTGCTGAGCGAAGCCGAACCGCTGGTCGCACCGGCATGGTTTGATTGCTTTGATGCCCGTGAAATTGGTGAAGCACTGGAAGATGGTGATGCGATTGCCTTTATGGGCGTCGAAAACATCACCTACGGCATCGACCGGATCGTCGCGATCATGCCCGACGGCCGTGGCTTTTCTTGGCACCAGATTAACGCATGTGGCGAAACGGTTTTTGACGGTAATGCCGCGCCTGAATCCTGTCCACCTGCACCGGAAAGGGTCCAATAATGCCTGATCTTCTGATTGAGCTGTTTTCCGAGGAAATCCCTGCGCGTATGCAGGCAAAGGCCGCGGCTGATCTGCAAAAGCTGGTCACGGACGGGCTGGTTGAGGCTGGTTTGACCTATGCAGGTGCCGCTGCATTTCATACGCCGCGCCGTTTGGCGCTGTCAGTGTCCGGTTTGACGTCGGAAAGCCCTGATACCCGCGAAGAACGCAAAGGCCCCAAAGTCGGCGCACCTGATCAGGCGATAGACGGGTTTCTGCGTGGCGCAGGTGTGTCGCGTGACGATCTGGAAGTGCGCGACGACAAAAAGGGGCAGGTGTATTTCGCCGTGATCGCCAAGAAGGGCCGCAAAGCAGACGTGATCATCGCCGAGGTTTTGGAAGCCGCGATCCGCAATTTCCCTTGGCCGAAATCTATGCGTTGGGGCACGGGCGCACT
>JBLHNX010000110.1:0-8064 GCA_047622125.1 Paracoccaceae bacterium
CGCGATAGCGATCTCCAAGCGTCAACGGCCCTGCGGTAATTTGAAAGTAGTCATAGTCGCGTGGGCGATCAAAGGCGCAAAGGTATTGAAAATGCAGCCGAAAAAACTTCCAGCGCAACTCTTTCCACCGTTGCGCACTCAGCGATTGGGTAAATGCCGCCGATATCACCAGTGGCCATTTTTGCCCGACCGGCGCTACACCGGACACGGCCACCGGATCACATAGCGCAAAGGCGCAGCCATCGCCCGGGGCTGTGACATCGACCCATGTCAGCTCGTCACGAAGGCTCAGGAATGCAAGATCGGCGCGCAACCGTTGCGCATCACGCAGGAACGACACCATCGGCACCACCTGCCCCAGCGACAAGAAACCAAACGCCGGACCTGTTGCAGGCACCTGCCCCGCGCGGATTAGATCGGCAAGGATCGACACGGCCAAATGCGCACCCGATGAATGACCTACGACCAAAACCTCGTCCACATCCCCTTGCAGGGCGGCGGCAATCGTATCACCAAACTCTGCCATGCGCGCCTCCAATTCAGGCGGGTTCGCGCCGTTCCAATTGGCAGAATAGGCAAAGTCATGCATCAGGTAATAGGCATAGAACTTGCCGTCTTTCTTCTTAAACCAGCGCAGAATCCAGATGGTTAGCGTCAGAAATATCGGCCACCAAATCAACGACGAAACCAGCCCAGGCGCATCCCACACAAGCGCCAAACCAGCCAAAACACCGCGCCCGACCAGCCCGCCAACGACCAGCGCCAGCAGCAATTGTGCCAACAACATGCCCACCGGATAAAGGGCCGCAATCACTGGCCCCTTGCGCAGCCACATCAAACGACGCAACGCGCCACTTGCGATGTAGGTCCAGGCCGTACGCAGCAATTGCAAATAGGTTGCAGGGATCGAATTGGACATGCTGTCACGCACGATATCGGACCAGACCAGCACCTCTACATCGGCCACCACGGGTGTGCCAATATCAGCTGTCACATGCCAGCCATAGGCCCCGCCACCTTGTTTGGGGCTAAGACCAATTTGATACCCTGAAATCTTGGCCTGCGCGGCACTTTCGGTGCGATATAATTCGCGGTAGCGGCGCGGATGGATAGGATCATAGCCGGGAATATAAAAAACCCGTCGCTTGCGCACCTGCACTGTTTGATCCGCGTCACTCATGACCGCACCCTAAAGGCAAACTTCGGCAATAATAAGCCGCGACTCAACGCTTCTTTTGTTCAAATACACTCCGGGGGACGTCCGCAGGACGGGGGGCAGCGCCCCCACCCACGCTAGCCAAGTGTCGCCAGCGCCGGGAATGTCTCAAGCAGCCACCAACTGAACGCGGTGAACTGGCCCGTCAGCATCAACAAGCCCACGGTCCAAAGCAACAGCCCCGATATCCGCTCAATGCGCTGCATATGCCGTTTCATCCATGCCATTGGCCCTTTGAGCGCCGGAAAGAACGCCGCAACCAGCAAGAACGGTAGGCCCAATCCCAATGCATAGAACGCCAGCAGGGTTGCACCGCGCCACAGGTCTGCCTCGGATGCAGCAAGCCCAAGGATCGCGCCCAGAACCGGCCCCAAACAGGGCGTCCAGCCAAAGGCAAACGCCAAGCCAAGCACATAGGCCCCAAGGGCTGATCCGCCGTGATCTCCGGCTGCCACCCGCGCTTCGCGGTCCAGAAACGGGATGCGAAAGATGCCGATGAAATGTGCGCCGAAAATCATAATCACGACCCCGGCGATGGTGATGAACCAGTCCTGATAGGCCAACATTGCTCGCCCCATGGCGGAAAACGCGAACCCCAACAGGATAAACACCGTCGACAAGCCCAGCACAAAGAACACCGCCGCCAGCAACACACGGCCGCGTTTGGCGCCGCTTTCATCCATGTCGCTTACCGATACCCCGCCCATATAGGCCAGATAAGGTGGCACAATCGGCAGTACGCAGGGGCTCAGGAACGACAACAGCCCCGCTACCAGCGCAATGGCCATGGCAGGCAACAGGGTCGCATCAAGAAGTAGATCAGGCGAAAGCATTGGCGCTCCTTTGTCTTGCACCAGCTTTAGGCCAAGCCGCGCGCGGCGTCACCTCATCAAAGGTCACATCTTTGTGGACTTGATGTCACAACCGCCCTAATCGGGTGATATGCACGAGCCTGATCTGGAAATTGACGCCATTGGACTGCTTTGCCCCCTGCCCGTTTTGCGTGCGCGCAAGGCGTTGGCGGGGATGAAAGCGGGTGCGGTCTTGCGCCTTTTGGCGGATGATCCTGCAGCAGTGATCGACGTGCCGCATTTCTGCGCGCAGGCGGGGCATGCGTTTCTGTCGGCGACTACGGATGGCCCTGTTACAGCCTATCTGATCCGGCGCGGGCCATAAAAAAAGACCGCCACGCATCTGCGCAGCGGTCTTGTTTCATTTGCAGGTCACAGCGGTTTCTTACCCGCCCAACTTCCTAGGCGCCCATCGTCTTAGCCACCAAGTGACCACCAGCCCTTACGCTTGGGCTTAGCCGCCTTTGGTTCTTCGGACACAGGTTCCGAAGGGGCTGTCGCTTGCGGGGCCGGAGCCTCGGGTGCGGCAGCTTCAGGTGCGACAGGTTCAGGCGCAGCAGCTTCAGGCGCAGCAGCTTCAGGCGCAGGTGCTTGAGTTGCAGGCGCGGTTTCGGTGGCTGCCTCGACCGGCTTTGGCTTGGCGCGTGACGCACGTTTGCGCGGCGCTGCTTTTGGCTTGGGCGCATCCTCTGCGGCAGGTGCGGCTTCGACCACGCCCTCGGCCGAATCTTCGGCCACTTCGGGCTTTGGTTCCGCCTTTTTACGGCTACGTGGCGCGCGTTTCTTGACCGGCTTGGCTTCTTCCTCAGGTGCGGCCTCGGGCGCGGCCTCTGGTGCAGCTTCGGTATCGGCTGTCACCGCCTCAACGACGGGCGAATCCTCGGCAACAACCTTTGGCTTTCTGCGTGACCGCGTGCGCTTGGGCTTTTCAGCAACTGGTGCGTCGTCGGCCTGCACGGCAGGCTCGGCTTCGGCCGCCGCAGCGGTCGTACCCTCGGTCTGCACAGCATCATCGTCTGTATGAACCGCTGATGTGGTCTCGCCGTTTTCGCCGTTTTGCGTATCACCATTACCACCACCGCGCCGACGACGACGGCGACGACGGCGCTTTTTGGGCGCGCCTTCTCCATCACCCTGCTCGGGCGTTGTGGTAGGGGCATCGACTTGGGGTTCCGACTGTACCACGACCGGTTCTTCTTCTTCTTCGATCACTTCGGCCATGACAGCCGTATCAGACGAAATGACGTTAACCGACGGTTCGGCAATCACGCGGCTGGCCGTCTTGAACTTTTCAATCGCGAAGTCAGGCGAGATCATGAATGGATCAGCTTCAAGGCGCACGGACATCCCGTAACGCGCCTCGATTCCCAGCACATGATCGCGTTTCTGGTTCATCAAGTAGTTGGCAATCGCTGTCGGTGCCTTGACGAGCACTTCCTTTGAACGACCACGCACACCTTCTTCTTCAATCTGGCGCAGGATTGACAGCGCAAGGTTGTCGTCCGAACGCAACAGGCCCGTGCCGTGGCAATGCGGACATGGCTGGGTGGTTGCTTCGATCATGCCAGGGCGCAGACGTTGGCGCGACATTTCCATCAGGCCAAAACCGGAAATCCGGCCCACCTGAATGCGGGCGCGATCCGTCTTGAGCTTGTCCTTCATCATCTTTTCGACGGACGCGTTGTTGCGACGTTCGTCCATGTCGATAAAATCGATGACGATCAGGCCAGCGAGGTCACGCAGGCGCAATTGGCGCGCCACTTCGGCAGCGGCTTCAAGGTTGGTCTTGGTCGCGGTCTGCTCGATGCTGCCTTCTTTGGTTGCACGGCCCGAGTTGACGTCGATTGCGACAAGCGCTTCGGTGATGCCGATCACGATATAGCCGCCCGAGGGCAGTTGCACCGTAGGATTGAACATGCCGGACAGGTAGCTTTCGACCTGATAACGGGCAAACAATGGCATCGCTTCGTGATAGTTTTTCACGTTCTTGGCGTGGGACGGCATGATCATTTTCATGAAGTCCTTGGCTGTGCGATAGCCCAATTCGCCCTCGACGATTACCTCGTCGATTTCCTTGGAATAGAGATCGCGGATCGAGCGCTTGATCAGGTTACCTTCTTCGTAGATCGGCGCAGGTGCTGTGGATTTCATCGTCAGTTCGCGGATCTGCTCCCACAAACGCAGCAGGTATTCGTAATCGCGCTTGATCTCTGTCTTGGTGCGTTGGCTGCCCGCCGTGCGCACAATCAGACCTGCGCCTTCGGGCACATCAATCTCGTTGGCGATTTCTTTCAGCTTTTTGCGGTCTGCGACGTTGGTAATCTTGCGGGAAATCCCACCACCGCGTGCGGTGTTTGGCATCAGCACGCAGTAACGACCAGCGAGGCTCAGATAGGTCGTCAGGGCTGCGCCTTTGTTGCCGCGCTCTTCTTTTACGACCTGCACCAAAAGGATCTGGCGCACTTTGACGACTTCTTGGATCTTATAACGCTTGGGGCGTGGTTTACGCACGGGGCGCACATCTTCGACGTCGTCCTCGTCGGCGACGACTTCGATTGTTTCGTCCTTTTCGGCCGCGTCATCCATGGCGACATAAGGCTGTTCGTCCTCGTCGTCATGATCGCCGCCATCAGCGTCAGCCGTGGGCGTTTCAACCGGCGTGTCCGCCACGGTTTCCATCGGGCTACTGCCCTCTTCGCCGACGTTCAGATCAATCGTTTCCATACCCGCGATATCGCCCGAGGTTTCTTCCTCGGTCGTTTGGGCGGGATCAGCGGTTGTGACCGCATCGTGCGTTTGGACGTCAGCCGCTTTGGGGCTGCTGCGGCGACGGCGGCCGCGCTTGGGCTTAGTTTCCTCGGCCTCGCTTTCGGCCTTTTGCGCTTCGGCATAGGCCTTTTCTTCGGCGATCAGCGCCTGACGGTCCGCAACGGGAATCTGATAGTAGTCAGGGTGGATTTCGTTGAATGCAAGGAACCCGTGGCGGTTGCCGCCATAGTCAATGAACGCCGCCTGAAGCGAGGGTTCGACCCGTGTTACCTTTGCAAGGTAGATATTGCCCGCCAGTTGGCGGCGGGCTTGGGATTCAAAGTCGAATTCCTCGACTTTGTTTCCGTCCACGACCACAACCCGGGTTTCTTCCGGGTGGGTCGCATCGATTAGCATTTTCTTGGCCATGTTGTCCGATCACACGGCAACGCAAACGGCGCCCAGGGGGCGCAATTGTCTGGCTGGCGTGACTATTAAGGGCGATTGGCGCAACAGCAGAACGGCGAGACAAAGTGCCCCGTTCACGTTTATCTGTCAGTTGCGCGCGTTTCATCGCGTTTCTTCTCCGACCACAGAAAACTGCGGCCCATTCAGTGCCCGGCGCTTTGGTTGTCCAACAGCGCCCGCGGGCTGTTTATCTGGCCCTGTCATGGTTCATGCGGGGGCCACATCTTCGGTCTGTCAAAAGGGGCGACATTTGGCCGCGCAACCCTTGGCAGAAAAACTCACCGGACTTTTGCGCAAAGCGTCATGGCAACCGTCCGTAACTTCTACATAGGTGTGAATGGGGGCAGATTACAATCTGAAAGTGACACAATCTTTCATGTGATCCACCCCAGCGATCCGATCCCAAGCTAAGTCAATCTTAACGGGCACATATTCTAACCAATGGAAAACCGCTCTCGGAACCATTTACCCAGCCTTATGGCTGCGCCTATAACTACTCTTGGCAATGAAGGACGGGCTAGCAGGTGCTATCAATGAATTCTGCGACAGAAAAACTTAGGCGGAAGCTAGAGCGCGCCAATAGAAACCGACGTTACAATGCCAAAGCCAAGGCGACCTTGGCGGGAATGCACGGAGAGCTATCCAAGACGCATCGTACATTATGTGACGAATATGCGCGCGATGCACTTGGATCACGGGCCTACGCCCCATGGTTATATATCTACAGCCACACAGCCGGTGAATTTCACGAAGGTTGGATTCCTGACAATTATTACAGCAACTACGTTGCAAGAATGCGCTCTGCACCTCGCTTGTCTGGGCGTCATGTGTTGGCGACTTCGTTTCCGGGTCATGAGGCCCTTCCTGATATCGCCTACCTCAAAAACGGGCGGGGCTATACGTTCAATTCCAAAGTCCTTGATCCGCAATCATTGATGCAAACCCTATTTGCGCAATCCGATCAGGTCATTTTTAAGTCAGACGGGTCGTCGCGAGGAATCGGTATCCAGTTCATAACACGGGCGACGTTTGATCCCGATCAGATTGGTGCCCTTGGTAACGGAGTGTTCCAAAATGTGATCACCCAACACCCGGATTTTGATTCAATCTCGCAGGGTTCACTGGCCACCATTCGGATCACGACCGCCGCGAACAAAAAAGGCATCCCGACGATCCGCGCCACATATCTTCGGGTAGCGCGCTCAAAAGAAACGCGCACCAAATCTCAAACGGCACTCAGAGTGGGGTTTGAGATTGATGCGGGTCGTTTGTCAGATGTCGTATATCTTACAGATTGGAACACCATCGCCTGCCATCCCGATACAGGCGCGCGGTTTGCCGGCACATGTAACGCCGCGTGCCAGACGATTTACCCCAGATAGTCAGACCGTTGCAGCGCATATTTCGCCATTTTTTCGTTCAGCGTGCGCCGTGGCAGGCAGAGTTCATCCATCACGCTGACGATGCTGCCTTTGTGGCGACGCATGGTGTTGTCGATCAACATACGTTCAAACGCATCGACGAATTCTTTCAGCGGCTTGCCTTCGGTCGTCATGGCGGGCCTGCTTTCTTCGTCATCGGCCATCAGCAGCGATGCGATGGTTCCCGTGCCACGGCGGTTTTGCAGCACGGCGCGTTCGGCCACGTTGATCAACTGGCGCACGTTGCCAGGCCAAGGGGCTTGCAGCAATTGCGCGGCTTCTTGCGCGCTAACCTCGGGGGCGTCACAGCCGTATTCATCGGAAAATTGTTCCCCCAGACGGGTGAACAGCGTCAGGATATCTTCGCCACGCTGACGCAGCGGTGGCACCGTGATCCGCAGGGCAGCAAGACGGTAAAACAGGTCGGCGCGCAGCTCGCTTTCGCAGGTTTTGCCTTCATCTTGCAGGTTACAAATGGCCACGATCCGCGTTTCCGCGGGCGTACCTTGATCGTTGATCGCCTGCAAAAGGCGCGCTTGTGACGCCTGCCCCAGTGATTCAATGTCTTCAAGCACAAGCGTGCCGCCGCGCGCCTCTTCCATGGCAGGAATCGGGTCATCCTGTCCGGCGGGGCCAAACAGCCGCTTTTGCAACGCTTCTTCATCATAGGCCGAGCAGCTGATCAGCACGAATTTCCTGCTAGCCCGCGCACCTACGGCATGAAGCGCATGGGCGACGATGGTTTTTCCGGTGCCGGTTTCGCCCTCGATCAAAACGTGGCCATCGGCCTGCCCCAGATCTAGGATGTCTTCCTTAAGGCGTTCCATAACAGGGCTGGCGCCAATCAGTTTCTTGATCAGCGCGCTGCCATCCGACAATTCGCGGCGCAGGGCACGGTTATCAAGGGTCAAACGGCGGGCATTTGTGGCCTTTTTGGCCAGCTCGGTCATGCGATCAGGGTTGAACGGCTTTTCCAGAAAATCGAAAGCACCGATGCGCATTGCTTCGACGGCCATGGGCACATCGCCGTGACCTGTGATCATAATCACTGGAAGAGTACTATCTACACCCTTGAGCTTCTTAAGAAATTGCATGCCGTCCATACCGGGCATCTTGATGTCAGTGACGATGATACCGGGATAATCCGGACCAAGGCCGCGCAGGGCTTCTTCGGCGCTGGCAAAGGTTTCGGTGTCAAAGCCTGACAGGGCCAGCCATTGGCTGATCGACTGCCGCATGTCCTTTTCGTCGTCGACAATCGCGATCTTCATTGCCTGTGCCATAGTTCCGAACCTTATTCTGCTGCGGAAATCTCTTCCTCTTCTTTCCAGATAGGCAGTTGAACTTCAAATACAGCCCC